>JAAYHS010000066.1 GCA_012735315.1 Bacillota bacterium
TGGTGGGACTCAAAAACTCGAAATTTTTCATTTTATCACCTCAGTTTTAAAAAATAGCCCCGGTTTTCCCCGGGGTTGTCTTCCATTATTGGTTAATCACATCCTCCAAAACAAACATCGCTTCATCAATATAGGGATCGGAAGCGACTTGTTTCCGCCATTCCTTTTGTTTTTCAATCCCGCTTGCTTCTTTGGAAAACCCGAAATCATTCAAGACCGTTACCTCCAGATAAGCGCGCTCCTCATATTTCCCCACATTTTCCGCTTCCTGCTTCAACAGGTTTTGCTCTTTAAAGACCTTCGCCAGCTGTAACGACTGACTGGTTTTCGCTTGTCGCTTCTTTACCCGTTCGACATGTTCGGCGATTAACTTAAACGACGGATTGTCGTTGACCCGTTTCGCGCTTTTAGTTTTGATTTCCTTAAGATCGGAATCGGTTAACCATTTTCGATATAAAGTAGGCGGAATGGTATCCCAAGGAAGAGCATTATCCAAATCCTTCTCCCGTTCCAAATGTTCGTAGATATCAGGCAACGGGATATCCGATACGACTCCCTTACCCTGGACCGAACCGCCGGTGATCCGGTAATATTTCTGAATCGTCAGCTTCAAGGAACCGAGCGGTTTTAGAATTGAAAACTCATTACCCAAAAAACGGTCTAAATCGGTAATAATTTGAACGGTGCCTTTTCCATAAGATGCAGGACTTCCCATGATAATCGCCCGGCCGTAATCCTGAAGGGCGGCGGCTACGATTTCCGCTGCCGAGGCGCTCAAAGAATTGATTAACACCACCAAAGGCCCATCGTACACGATCTCTTTATCCGGGTCGTTAAGCACTTCGATATATCCGGCGCCGTTTTTCACCTGCACTATCGGTCCGTTTTTTATGAAAAGGCCGGATAAAGAAACCGCATCCTCTAAAATACCCCCGAAATTGTTTCGTAAATCCAAAATAACTCCGTCCACTTTTTCCGCCTTGAAAATTTGGAGTTGTTTACGAACATCCGCGGCCGCTCCCCGGCCGTTTTTAGATTTGTAATCATGATAAAACGACGGCAAGTAAATGTAGCCGAATTTTTTCCCCAATTCTCGGTTGTCGATTACGGCCGCTTTAGCATACGCTTCCTCAATAATCACCACATCTCTGATGATCGGAATCACCATTATCCGGCCGTCGGCTTTTTTAACGGTCAGCCGCACCTCAGTCCCTTTTTTGCCTCTAATCAGCTTTACCACTTCAGTTAGGGGCATGTAAGAAATGTCGACCGGCTCCTCGGCGGCTTGCCCCACCTTCATGATCAAATCGCCGGCTTTAAGTTCCCCCTGACGCCAAGCGGCGCTCCCCGGCACAATTTCATTAACCTTCACATATTCCCCATCAGCTTCGAGAATAGCCCCGATTCCTTCCAATGTGCCGGAAAGTCCGGTTTCAAAATCTTCCGCCTCTTCCGGCAAGAAATACCTGGTATGGGGATCAAAAGTGGCGGCGATCGAGTTCAAATATTGTTCCAAACGGTTTTTGTCGGTCTTATTTACTAAGATTTGAAATTCCCTTTTTAGACTACGGGCGAGTTTTTCCCTGGCTTGCTTCTCCAATTTCGGATTGAAAGCCGGAAGCTTCGATTTCGAAGTCGATTTTCTCTTTTGGCTTTCTTTTTGGCCTTCTTCCAGCGATAAATAATATACCAGCGCGCGGTATTCCAAAATTTTTCGCCATAATTCGCGTTGTTCGGTTTCATTGGCGCAATAGTCCCTTTTAACGGCGTCAAATTCCAATTCTTCATCATCGGAAAAATCAAAAGGCTCTTTCAAAATCTCCTGGTAAATAGATTGAACCTTGGCGATCCGCTTCTTCAATATCTCCGAGGCCAATTCCAAACATTGGAATTCCCCGGTTCTAAGTTCATCGTCGATTTTATTCTGAAATCGCTTTAATTGTTCAATATCGGATTTGAGGAAAAATCTTTTGTTGGGATCCAATTCTTTTAAAAAATTAGCGAAGGCCGTCCGTGAAAAGTTATCATTCAGCTTCACTTGATTATA
The DNA here is from genome assembly GCA_012735315.1 of Bacillota bacterium. Taxonomy (GTDB): domain Bacteria; phylum Bacillota; class UBA4882; order UBA8346; family UBA8346; genus JAAYHS01. The sequence continues at coordinate 2,048 of JAAYHS010000066.1, forward strand.
ATGCCAGTTTTCCAAGGCCTGCATCATAATCATGGCAACGACCGTATCTTTGCCCTCGAAAGTATCGGCCGCGGTTATGCCGTAGATCAATAAAACGACGATCAACAACGGTATTAAAATCTTCAGGATTGGTTTGCGCATTTTAAAACCCTTTACCCTTTTATTTTATTAATCGGTTACGACGAAATCTAATTATTCTAAACCTATCACTATCTTCAATCCTTGTCAAGCGCCGGCGAAACGTGATGCTTACCAACTAATTCCTTTATTTGCCCGTTTTTAAAATCAAGAATTAAATCATTTCCAGACAATCCGCGACGACCCAACCTCTTTTACCGTCAACTCTCTTAATCATAACCCATTCGCCTTTGCGTTCCAATATTTGAACCCTTGAACCTTCGGCCAATTGATAATAAAGAGTCGCCTTTTCCGAAGGTTCGAAACGGACCGCGTCCGCTTTGACCGCAACCGCGTACTCCCGGGACTGATCCCAGTACGTAAGCAGTCCCAATGATAAAATAATTACAAAAATCAAGGCGTTGCAAATTATCATCCCCAGCCACCATTTGCGGAGATTACCCTCGAACAAACTGCGTAAAACCGACGGTTTCAAGAGTTCGATGATCACCAAAAAAACCAATCCGAAAAACCAAGCGGAACCTAAAACCGCCCATTGATCAACCACAGCAATTTCCGTTGCAAATTTTAAAAGATCATGTTTCCAATCGCTGGCCCCTTCTTGGACCCCGTTTAAAGCGTAATTAAGGTTCGCTCTCAAATCCGCGTCGCCGGGGATCAACCGTTTCGCCCTCTCATAATAAAGGATGGCTTTGCCCTTCATGCCCAACTTGTGATAGGCGTTGCCGAGATTATAAAATAAGTTGCCGCCAACATAGCCGGCGTCGATGAGTTGTTGGTAAAGTTGAATCGCTTCTTGAAAATCCCCTTTTTGATAGGCGGTGTTCGCCTGTTTGAAAACAGCCTCCGGAGCATCGCGATTCGTTTCCGATGCGCCGCAGACTACCTGGCTAAAGGATAGGCTCCAGCAGGCCGCAACCAAAATTCCGGTCCCTATAAGCCATTTGGAAAGTTTAAATTCTCCCATTTCGCCCTCTCCTCTCCGCCAAATTCATTTTTGGTTGCGAATTATTAACCACCTGTCGATCCAAGGCTTTTAAGATTCCATTTACCTTCTCCCAAAGCCGCCGCGCTTCGGTCCCATCAATCTTATTTCCCGTAAACCGGTAATAATCGTATTGTTCGAAGAAATCCTTCACTTCCCGAAGGGTTTCCGGGTCAACGCCGTATTCCGAGATTTTCTCAACCACGCTTCCGGTCATTCCGGCGGTGGTTAAGCCGTACTTTTCGCCTAAGTATTCTCTAACTATCGCGTGTAATTGTTCCAAAGTATTTTCCGGCTTTTGGTTCAGCTTCGCTTTAACCCTGGTCATTAACTTGGCGGCTTTGTTGGCGGCGCGGATCGCCCGGGCCTTCGGCGTATTCGAACGCAACATCAATTGATATTTCCGGCGCCCCAAAACCCCAAGCAACAACAGCACCGGTAAAAGTTGCAACCACCAAAACCATCTTTGGTATATTAGCCGCGCTTCGCGGCGGATTAATTTCCCCGGATGCTCCTTAATGAAAACCAAATCCTCGCCGAATCTTTCCGTAGCGGTTCCGGCATCGGAAAATAAAACCGTGTTAAAATCGGGATTCGGTTTGACTGTAACCGGAATCGCCGGAGCAACCGCTTGCCGGTATTTCCCCTGCCGCGGGTCGAAATAATCCAGATAAAACGGTCCGATTTGTTTCACTTGAGGATCGAGCGGGATTACCACCTGCTCAAATTGGACCTGACCGGTCACTCCTTTGGCCGGAGTCTTTTTTTGAACGTCATAAACCTTGAGTCTTTGATCGCTTTTCAAATAAGGCGCGCTCACCATCTGCAAATTACCATTCCCGGTCACGGTCAACTTCAACGTCACCGGCTCTCCTTGCAAAACTTCGGTGGGTTGACCGGTAACTTGAATTTGGAACTGTCCGATCCCTCCCGAAAAAGTCGCCGGCTTCCCGGAGGCGGGCAAAGGTAACGCAGTTATCTTTAGCTGGTTGCTCTTTAGTTCCAGCGGATACTTTTGATAATTGGTAAAGAAGTCGGAAAAGAACGGATCTCTGACGCGCTGTCTGATCATAACGTTACATTTCAATTGCGCCGGACCCAATATAAAGCTCCCGGTTTTAAGCGGCGTTAAATTGGTTGAAAATTCAACCACTTGGTATGAACGGCCGTTAATCGTCGTTCTCCGTTGACTTGGCTTATTCATCGTATCCATTGCAAATTCGGGCTGGTCTATTTCCGGATAACTCATCTCATCGATTGTGATTTCGCTAAAATAAACCTTGATCTTCAGCGGAGTTTTCTCTCCCAAATACAAACGGGTTTTACCCAACTCCATTTCCATAAAGAGTTTGTCGCCTAGGGGAGAGTCTTCTACTACCGGTGAAGACTGGGATTTAGGCCGACTTACCGCATCGTTCACTTGTAAGGTAACCGAGTTGGCGTTCAATTTTTCATCTTTGACCTTCAGCTCGAATGGGCCTAAAGTGTATGATCCCGATTTTAAGGCTAAAATTTGATAATTATGAACGATCGAAGCCGAATACTCTCCGTTGACGATCTGCACCCGGGTGCTGGGCCCCAAATAACTGATCTCCAAGCCGTCAATCGCCTCGATTACCGGCTCTTTCGCTAAAGTTGTGCCCTCGACCGTGATCCGCAATTCAACGGTTTCGCCGACGGTGACGGAATCCGTATCCAAAGCCGCGGAAGCCGACAAAGTTTGCCCTTTAACAACTGGGCACGCGATTAATGTCCCGGCGATAACGCTAAAGATTATTGCTAAAAATTTGGATCTCATCTTCGCTTACCTTCCCCTTACCAGTCTTTAGCTACCGGTTCTTCTTCCCTGATTCTCGGGATGAAGTATTGGGCGTCGTTCATATTCATAATATTTTCCGCCTCATTCTGTTGTTGTTGCGATGATTGATCCGGCGGCGGTTGCTTTAACCTTAATAAGGTCAACTCATAATTATACTTGGCGTCCATGTCTTTCGGATCGGCTTCAATGGCTTGTCTAAAGCTTTGAAGCGCCTCTTGGCACTTGCTTTGACTTATTTGCGGGTCTTCACTTTTGACGCCCCAATCCGATTGAGCGATCCCCAAATTATAATAAAACTCGTTTTTCAATTTATTGCGGCGGGATTTTCGGAGCTTCAAGCCTTCCAAGCCACCCGCGGCTTCGAGCAAACTGGCGCCGGCCTTTTCAACCTGACCGTTTCGCAAGGAAGACAGCCCTAGATTATGCTGAACATACGGCGAATTAGGCAAATCAACCAATAAATCCTCATAGCGTTCTTGAGCGAGCTCATTCTCCCCCTTGTTATAATGCCGATTCGCCCGGAACATTCGCCAGGTGTTGCCCCACGTTAAAAAGGTCATCGCCAGCATCATTATTAATCCTAAGCCGATTAAGGAGTAAAGCCGCGCTCGCCGACTCAATCTTTTCACCTCTGAAAGTAATGATTCATCAAGCGGAAGACTTGATAAACTTTTTAAACAAGTTAAACAAGGAACGCTCCGGTTTAACCCGGATGCCGATCATAAATTCCACGCCGATCATCAAAATAGCCAAGAACAGCGGCAATTGGTATCTTTCCACATAGTTCTTCCGCCATCTGCTGCTCGTCTCGGTTTTCGTCAGACCGGCAAGTCGGGTTCGATACAATTCCTCCAGTCCCAAGGAAAACCCGCCCGCGCGGATATAAGTCCCTTGACCGGCCTGGGCGATCTCCCGGAGAATTCTTTCGTTTAAAGCCGACTTTACCACATTCCCCTGATTATCTTTTAGGTAGGCGCTATTCCCGAATTGATCCCGGATGATAATTAATTCGCCCTCGGGGCTGCCGATTCCTATCGTGTGAATGGTAATGCCTTCCTTGGCGGCTTCTCTGGCTTGAGCTACCGGATCACCTTCATGATTTTCACCGTCGGTGATAATGATCAAGATCTTTTCACCGGCGTCGCCCGCTTGGAAAGCTTTCCTGGCGACGGCGATAGCCTCGCCGATGGCTGTTCCCCCCCGGGGAATGATCCCGGTATTTATCGCGTCTAAAGTGCTGCTAAAAGCATTATAATCAATCGTTAAAGGACATTGGAGAAAACCGGCCCCGGAGAAAGCGATCAGACCAACCTTGTCGTCGCGTATTATCCGGAGGAAGTCCTTCAAATCCAGCTTTACCTTTTCAAGCCGGTTCGGTTTAATATCGGTAGCCAACATACTATTGGAAGTATCTACCGCAAAAATTATTTCCAATCCGTAATGTTTGGCTTCTTGCCAACGATAACCCCAACGGGGCCCGCTCAAAGCGAGGATCAAAAAAACCAAAGCGGACAATCGGAGGATTGCTTGACGGCGTCGGACCATTCTTCCCGACAAATCAACCACTTTAGGAATAAGGCCTTTATCCACCAGGTTTTCCAAGTCGGCGCGGGAACGCCGGTTAACCCACAGAAAAAACCAGCTCAGCAGGAAAGGAATTAGCAACAGGAAGAGATGGTATGGGTATGCCCAGCTCATGGTAGCCTCCTGCAAACCGTATTCGCTAAAACGGCTTCCAATAATAAAAGCCCAAGCGCCGCCATTAAAAAGTAGGGGTAAAGATCGCGATATTCGGAGTATTTGGCCATCTCCACTTCCGTCTTTTCCATGCGATCGATTCGCTGAAAGATCGTCTTCAGGGACTCGGTATCCGTGGCCCGGAAATACCTGCCCCCGGTGGTGTCGGCTATTTTCTGCAATAACTCCTCATCGAGATTGATCTCCACCATTTGGTAGCGTTTTTGCCCCCAGGCGTCGATCACCGGGTAGGGCACCAGCCCCCGGGATCCGGCGCCGATTGTGTAGACGGTTACCCCCAATTCCTTGGCGGCTTGCGCCGCTGTCTCGGGAGAGATTTCGCCGGCGTTGTTATTACCGTCGGTTAATAATATGACCACTTTGCTTTCAGCTTCGGACTCGTGGAGACGCTTTACCGCATTGGTCAAAGCGGTTCCAATCGCGGTTCCGTCTTCAATATCGCCGATTTTAAGTTCGTTAATCCGGTTATTAATCCAATCATGGTCCCAAGTCAACGGCGCCAAGATATAAGGCCGTCCGGCAAAAACCACTACCCCGATTCGATCATTGGGGCGTTTGGCGATAAACTCCCTGGTAACTTGTTTCACAATCTCCAGACGGTTGATCCGCTTGCCGCCGGATTTGAAATCCTCCGCCAGCATACTGGTGGAAACATCCAATGTCAGGATGATGTCGATTCCTTCCTTACGAATCAAACTTTTACCCAAGCCGATCCGGGGACGCGCCAAAGCGAGCGCCATTAAGAACACTGCGCCAATCGTTAACCACGGCAAAAGCCTAAACCAGCGGGTCCTCCAAGTAGGCTGAACCCCGCTCAGCGCGGCAGTGGCCGAATAACGGATCGCTCCCTGAAAAGCGCCAGATTTTAAGCGATAAATCATTGCCGGAATGATGATTAATAAAATTAACCAAAGCGGGTTTTCAAAGCTCATTAACTTCGCTCCCCATATTTGAACCGGGTAAAAAGTCTAAAGTCACGACGCAAAAATAGGCCGGTGACCGCTATCCCCGGGGCTTCATTTGACGCTTGCTTTTTCCGCTTCAACCGAATCGCTTTCTTCTTGTTCTTTGGTATCGTTAATTAAATCGTAAATAAGCGCCAGCGCCCGTTCGCCTTCCTCCCGAAGCGGTTGATGCTTGGCAAATTTAACGAGGTCGGAATACTTGAGAAACTCCGCCAAAGCTATTTTTTGGGTTGGGTTTAATAGTTTCAAATTCCGCAAACCCATTAAAAATTCTTCAGTAGTCATCTCCAAGGCTTTGATTTGAAACCGGTTTTCCGCATATTCCCTAACGATCTCGCTCAATTGATCATAAAAAAGCTTAAACTCGCCCTTTTCCAGCAGTTGTTTTCCGCGCAACTCTTCCAAGCGCCGCAAGGCGATTAGATGGGCCGGTTCGATAATTATTGAATTATCTTCCAACTGATGATTCTTCCGCTTTTGTAAGTTCGCCCAACGCTTCACCAGCAAATAAAGCAGTGCCAATACCAAAAGACCTCCTACAAAAAACCATACATACCGATAGTTTGGAGGAAGCCCCACCGGTTTTTTCAAATCCTTTAAACCATCCGCTAAAATTTCCGCTTCGCTTAAATTGGCGGGTAAAAGCGAACTGATTTTGATCCGCAGTTCTTCCAGATTAATGGAACCCTTTTTACCGGCGCGGTCTTGATAATTAACTTTCAGTCCGGCAATCCGGTACTCGCCGGCTTGCCAACCGGTAAAGCGGTAAAAAACCTTATCTTTCCAACCGTCCTTCGACTTTTCCCGCTTAACCCGAGGCTGAGCCGTAAGTTCCAAACCGCCTAATTGTTCGGAACCGAACTCCGGAAGTTGGTATTCGATCCCGGAAGCTCCTTCCAAGATTAAAGCAACGGGGATCGCATCCCCGACATAAAAAGGGCCGTCCGCCTCCAGTTCCAATCGGGCTTTTAAAGAGACGTCCCCGGCAGCCCTTTCGGGTTCAGCGGCGGATACCGAAACCACCGAAGACGACAAACAATAAAATCCTAGGGCGAAAAACAACAGCGCAGCGAGTATCAGCTTGGCGACGCGCCTTAATCCGCTTTCGCTCATCAAAAACCTCCATTTGACTTAGCGCATCCGGCGCTCTCTTAATTTGAAGAATTTCTGAATCGGTTCCAAATAGGAACGGTCGGTATCGATATTAATTAAATCAACCTTATACCGGCGCAATAGTTTAGCTAACAACTCATCCCGGCGCGCGGCGTTGAGCCTGATCAACTCTCTGTTTTTCCCCGCAGAGGTGTCGACCAATACGCTCCGGCCGGTCTCATTATCTTGAAATTCAATCAACCCTAAATCGGGAAGGTCTATTTCCTTGGGATCCTTGATCCGGACCGCCACCAAGTCATGCCGTCGGGCGGTAATTCCCAAGGTTCTTTCAAAGTTGTCATCCAAAAAATCGGAGACTAAAAACACGATACTCCGGTGTTTTAAAACTTTGTTGATAAACTTTAAAGCTTCCTCAATCCGGGTGCCGGTTCCCCGCGGCTGATACCCCAGTATTTCCCGAATCACCCGTAAAACATGGCGTCTCCCTTTTTGGGGCGGGAGATATTTCTCGCATTCATCGCTGAAAATCAGCAGACCGACTTTATCATTATTTTTAATCGCCAAAAAAGCCAGCAACGCCGAAATTTCAGCCGCCAATTCACTCTTAAGGGAGGCGACCGAACCGAACCGTTGGGAACCGCTTAAGTCGATGGCCAACATCACCGTCAGTTCCCGCTCCTCGGCGAAACGTTTGATATAAGGCGAACCGCTCCTGGCGGTGACATTCCAATCGATTGAACGCACATCGTCGCCCGGCACATACTCCCGAACCTCGTCAAATTCAATACCAACGCCCTTAAAAGCGCTGGTATATTGTCCGGACATCAGCTCATTGCTGATCTTGGAAATCTTATATTGAATTTTGCGAACTTTTTTTAAGATCTCCTTAGATATCATCCTGACCTCGATAAAAGATAATTAACCTGATTACGGGTGGTTTGTTATTCAGGACGATCTATCAATCGCCCCTACAAGCCTTAATCACAAGGATCTCAAACCACTGGCTCCTGACCACTGACTACTGACAACTGAATTACGGTACTTCCACTCCGTCAAAGATCATTTGAATAATATCTTCCACCTTTAATTCCTCAGCCTCAGCCTCATAGGTGATAATAATCCGGTGTCTTAAAACATCGGGGCCGATAGCCTTGATGTCGTTCGGCACGACATAACCCCGGCCTTGCATAAAAGCATACGCCTTGGCGGCGATCCCCAGACTGATGGTAGCCCGCGGCGAAGCGCCGTACTCGATAAAATCGACGATCTCCAAATTATATTTGGCCGGTTCCCTGGTAGCCATAATCAAGTTCACGATATAATCCTTAATTTTGGGATCCATGTAAACCATGTCCACCACTTTCCGGACCGTCATGATTTCACGCGGCGTAATTACCGGTTGGATGGTCATGGAGCGGGATGTTTGGGCCATTTTTTCCATAATCAGCAATTCTTCATCCTTGGTGGGGTACCCGATTTTTAACTTTAACATAAACCGGTCCAATTGAGCTTCGGGCAAAGGATAGGTCCCCTGTTGCTCAATGGGGTTTTGAGTCGCCAAAACCATAAACGGCTCCTCTAAGGGATAAGTGTGATCTCCGATAGTCACCTGTTTCTCTTCCATCGCTTCCAAAAGCGCGCTTTGAACTTTTGCCGGAGCGCGGTTAATTTCATCGGCGAGAACGATATTGGCGAATATCGGTCCTTTTTTCGTCGTAAATTGACCGGATTGGGGATTATAAATCAAGGTTCCGATTAAATCCGCCGGCAGTAAGTCCGGAGTAAATTGAATCCTCTGAAAAGAGGCGTTCACCGAGGCCGCCAAAGTTTTTACCGAGAGCGTCTTGGCCAAGCCGGGCACTCCTTCGAGTAAAACGTGACCGTTGGCGAGAAGCCCAAGCAAGAGACCATCAATCAGCTTCTCCTGGCCGACAATTACCTTTCCTATCTGTTCCTTAATTTTGGTGATAATTCCGCTACTGGCTTTAATTGCTTCATTTACCGCGGTCAATCCTTCAGGCATCAAGATCCCTCCAGGTATAATTGTTTATCGCGATGCGTTTCATAAACCTTTCTATTAGAACGGACTTTTTTTAGCGGCCGGTCGGCGTCTATCCTCGCTTGCAACCGGACGTAATCTAATTAATACCGTTATCAAACAATCGGCTTAAATCTTTAATATTTGAGATAACGGACTTTTTTGGAGAAAGTTTCATGTTACGGGAAAATGCATCAATGATTAATGCTTATTGCAACTGATCATGATAATTTTGGATATACAAACGATAGGTAAACATGGCGGATAATTAAAGAATAACCCGCTTAATAGCGGCGGCGTGTTGAATGACGCTTGGCGGCTCTAATCTTTTTGAGATTCCTTCGGGCTTCGCGTTCTTCCTCTTCGTCATAGCTCAACTGGGGTTCAAAATCATTATTATTAGGGCTTTTTAAAACCACAATTGTTTCACCGGGGTTAGGCGCGGTATAGGGAGAGCCATCCTCGCCTCGAAAGACGGACTCCACTATTTCCTTGGCAAGCTCGGATTCCTCAAGCCAATGGCGCACCATCGACTTGATTACCGGAAACACTTCACTATGTTTCCCTTGACCATGAATTATCCGGACTACCCGTTCGCCGTAATTTAAAGCGTTATTAAGCCCGGTCGTCAGCTTGAAACGGGCTTGTTCACTATCGTATCCATGTAGATCAATGGTTATGATCGCAGACACTCCCAGGACTTATAATACATAAAATAAAAACCAAGAGGTGTATAATAATGATTCTGAAAAGAATCTCTTATTTCCTGCATTGGTTATTGGAAAAGCTGCAAAATTTAAAAAGAGGACGCCCCAAAAATACTTTATTAGACACCGTCAAGTTAAGTATTTTCGGTCTCAAAATCGAAATAGCCAGGCAATTACCGGCCGATTCTCCCCATGAGCTTACCGTAGTAGTCCCCAGAGCGGAGTTTCGAAATCAACTGTCGAACAATGATTTTAAAAAAACCAACGCCGAAGTGCTGCTAAATAGCATTACCATCGCCCATTCGCCCCGGTTCGAACCGAGAAACCCATAAAAACCCCTCTCTAAGGGGAGCAGCGATAATTTTAAGGCGACTAAATAAACAATTGGCTCCCAAAGTAAATACAAAAAATAATGATTACAATACTGGAAATAACACCCAAAATAATTAACGACAAATTATAACGGTCATCGCGGCGTTTATGCCGTTGGGAATTAATCGCCAGTCCGATAGTGCACAAACTCAATACGGCCAACATCGCCAGCATTATCCTTTTAATTAAATCATAGTCCCAACCGGTAGCGACCGGAACGTCAAAAGAACGATCGAAAAAAGTTGGAATCCGCGGTTTTGCTTTTTCAAAAAGATATAACCCTACCAACATCATAATCCAAGCTACGCTGGCGACCCAATTAATTAGTTTTACCCAAAAATCCGGCCCGCGACGCCGTTCGATTCTGTTTCGTTCCGTTTCAAAAACCATTTCACTTCCTCCCGCTCAAAGTTCTTTCCACATCCGGCTAATACTTTGGAAAATGAAATCCGGACTATCTTAAGTATCGTATAATTTTTAGATTAATTTAACAAATTTTTATTTAGAGTTAAAAGCGTGGTAAAAGGGATTTTTAGTAGTAAACCATTGCTAATAATGGTAAAAAAATGATTGGTATTTAGAAGGAAATTTATCACGAAAGTCGAACTTGACTTTGAAAATATGATATTTAATTTTTGGCGAAAGATCCGTTTATCATACAAACCTCCCTCAGAATTCTTTCGGCACGGACTAAAAGGAGCGTTTATGTCAGATGTCTATCGATAAACAAACCCAATGCCTTTGCGAACAGGTCTTCCAAATTTTCAAAAAACATAACCTCTCTTTAAATGAGATTGAATATTTGCTTTCCGGAACAGGCCCCGCGCCAAACAGTGAAGCGCTCAATGAAGCATCGTCCGATATCGCCAATCTGTTTCTCAAAGAAAACGTCAGTATCATTCAAGCAAGCACGGTATTTAAGGAATGCTGTCGCTTATTTAAGTAACCCGACAGACTCCTTCGATGATAAAGAACGCCTGAAACCGCTTTTATCAATCGTCTTCGCTATCTCCGGCGCTAACTGCCGCTTCGCGCTCGGAGCCGTTGAAAAGCGAGATTAACTTCCCCGAGATATTCGACGGCAACATTTTCGAAAGCAAATCCTTGCCTTTAATAATCAATTCCAAAATATCGGGACGGCCGGTCCAATTTTCTAAAATCACTTCATTCGGTATCTCTTCAATTAATCCGGCGATTAAAACCGCCATTACCAATGTGTCGTCAACAAATCCCAATATACCGCCCAATACATCGGGAATCAGATCAATCGGTGAAATCACATAAGCGACCGCTAAAGTTATTTTTAATTTTAATTCGGCCGGCACCCGCTGATCTTTGGCCAGCTTGATCATTAAAACCACCAAATCGGGAATGATCGCTATCAAATCGGTAATCTCTTCAGCAAGCTCGTTCCCATGAACCTTTAGCCATTCAAAAATTCTGTTTCTTAGATTTGATCCGACTTTATCCTCCGAAGCGTCGGTTTTTTCATTTCCGGGTTGAATTAACACCCTTATCTTCGAAGATTCCGAAAAGAGCAAATTGGGATCGATTAAAATCGCTTCCTTCCGTAATTTAAAGGCCTTAGCGTTAAATACGTTTCGGTTGAGCCTGAACAAAAGTTTAAGGGCCCAAGGAATTAAAAAACTTGGGATTCCTTCAACCGAATTTACCCGAAGGTAGATCAAGTTATTTAACCCCGTTTCAATCGCGGCTTGAACCGTAAATCGCCAACCCATAATGCCGCCCTTGAGACCGATCGTTCCGTTCAGGTTGTCCAGCAGCAAGAGCCCGCTTTTTTCATCCCACTCGCCGCTAATTTCGGAAACCGTTAAATTAAATCTTACCGCCATTTTCGCTCCTAAGTCTTATTATTTCTTGATCTCTTTAACGAACCTCGTACAAACAAGTTTCAGGATCAAATTTGACCATGGCCGTACCAAAAAACAAATCCCCGGCCGTTTAGATAATTTATAACGTAAAAGCAGGATTGACAAAAAAATGGGAGAAATAAAATTATGATGTTTAAATTTTGATTCCCAAAAAATACTCGGAAATTGGATAAACCCGCCACAAATATTATCGTTCGAGGGGATTGAATTGAAAAGAATCGTTTTCTGGACAATAGCTTCATTGTGTCTAATTCTTTATCTGATTGCCAATTTTTCCGATCCCGGCGAAAAAATCAAGCATAATTTCAAGCAAGCTTGTCAAGAGGTGATTCTCGCCCGGGAAATGGAAAATTCCAGTTATGTTTCGGCCTTTAAAAAATATAAAAATGCTATTGCCAGATTAAATAACATTACCGACAAATATTCATCCTCCGATATCGCGCTGAAGTTATTTAACAACCAACTTAAAATCGGCCCCTACCCATTTCTGGAATTTAAAGAAGAAGTCGTTCCCCAAGCCAAGCTAAGGGCTGAAGCTGAAAACGACTCGCTCGATTGCGCCTTTTATGCCGTTAACTTAATGGATACCATCCCCTATGACGATAAACTTAAAGTAATGAAAGCCGCCAAATTAACGAACATCTCCATTTTATACACAAAAAACTGGCGTTTTCGAAAAGCTGCCGCGACTTTATCCGAAGCGAAAAAGATAGTCGCTACGATATATTCCGATACTTTCAAAATCGGCGCCCTTACTGAAATGGCTCAAATTTTGGAAAAAGTCGGCAAAAAAAAGGAGGCCCGCCAATTACTCGACCAAGCGCTGGCCCTCGTCAAAACCATCCCTCAAAACAGCCGCCCCGAGGCTTTCCATAAATTATTGACGACCTATTGCCTAATCGGTGATTTTGAAACCGCGGCGAACTTAATAAACGGATTTCAAGCAACGAATTCCGATCAAGCCAACGCGATTATCTCCCAACATTACGCGCGGGAAGGGAAACTGAAAAGCGCGCTTGATACCGCTGAAAAAATCAAGGATGATAACCTCCAGGCCGAAACCTTACGTGTAATTGTTGAAAATTACGCGGCCAAAGGCCGTTATGAAAAAGCCGGCGAACTCGCCTTAAAAATTAATCCGTCACAGCTGGTTTGGAAAGCAAAGGCTTTAGCAGACATTGCTTTTTATGCGGCTCAAGACGGTAAAAAAGAAATCGCGGCCTCTTATTTTAACGAAGCCGAAAGAACCGCCGCCCTTTTTGAATCATTTGAACTTCCGCAAAAGTTGTCCGTTATTAATTACATTACTTTACGCTTCATCGAAATCCAAGACCAAGAAAACACTAGACGCTTGCTGAAATCAAGCTTCGCCGAGGCAATAAAACTACCCGAGTTCAATCGGGCTGAAGCTTTCGCGGATATCGCCGTCGCTTACGGCCGGCTCGGGGAGTTGGAGAAAGCGATGGAACTGGTCAAATTATATATCCCCAGTTTCCTTTCGCTCGATATCCGGGGGAATACCCTGGCAGAACTGGCGCTGTTTTACGCCGAAAATCAACAGTACCCTAAGGCGCTCGAACTCGCCAATCAAGTCGCCGCTGAAACAACACTCCCGGAAGTGAACCGGGCCTCGGTTTTGTCGGAAATAGCGATTATCGCGGCCAAAGCGGGGGACCTTCAGACCGGGCTTGAGATCGCCCGCCAAATCGATTGCTCTTTTTATAAGCCATGGACCTTGGGAGAAATCGCTTTACAACTTCCCTGCCATCATTATCCCTTATTCAATAACGGCAAAAACAAAGGATTACTCCATCAAATCATTTCGGAATTGAATCATCATTCCAATCCCGTTCTCCAGCCAATTACCGCTTTAGAAGTTAAATAACCGGTATTTATCACCGGTTAAGTTGATAAGGCCATATTCACTACATACTCGGCATCCGCCCTCCGCCCCGGCCGCCCCTTTTGGAGTCCGCATTGCGGCGCAGCATTGATTGTCTTTCTTCGGAATCCCTCAAGAACTTTGCCAATTTATCCTCGAAGTTCTGATTGTTTTGTTTTGGAGCGCGCTCAATCCGCGGTTGCGCCTGCCTTATTGAAAGGCCGATTTTACCCTTATCCATGTTCAATACTTTTACTTTGACCAGATCATTCTGTTTCAAAAATTGATTAATGTCTTTGACATACTCAGCCGCTACTTCGGAAATGTGAACCAAACCCGTCTGCCCATCGGGAAGTTCGATAAAAGCGCCGAAGTTTGTAATTCCTGTAACCTTGCCCTCAACGATCTGGCCGACTTCCAATGCCATACTTTAATAATTCCTCCCTTAACTTCTGATAACATCCTGAAGCGATTGTCGCCGTTCGGCAATTATTTCGCCTTGGACTTGATTTGCTCGAACCCGCGGAACCGTCGGATGACTATCTAAAAAGCCCGGTAACGAACATTTGAGCTCCGGGCGAATCAATAAAAATTTACTCCGCAGCCTTTGATAGCTTAATTTCTTTATAGGTTTACGAGTAAGATGGGACGGTATCAACATATTAATATTCATCTGTTTAAATGGAGCTGACACGGAAAACATTTTTACGCGTTTTTCATGAGAGATCCGAAACTGGAGGCTATCGATGGCTTATTCGACCAAAGTTTCAGGAATCATGAAAATTAATTAAATTAATGATATATATTATAACTTCCGGATAAAAGTGTTGTCAAGACATGCCTTATCACAAATCCCGGCGTATCCTCGCTATTTTAAAATCATTTTCCAATTCCAGACAGTTTCCCGCCCGCCGAACCTTCGAATCCGCATAAATCAATCGATCCCGGCTGTCGAGTATTAATCTGATTTGCCGCGGCTTTTGACGAAAACTCGGGTTAAATTTTATTTGGGTAACTTTACCGATGCTTTCGCACTTTAAAGAAATTTCCCCGAAAAGAGTTGGAATACACTGTAATTCGATTTGAGGTTCACGCCAAAGGGCGCTGGTAAAAACTCCAGGCAATAAATACAAGACTTCCCTTTCTTCCATAACCATTAGGTCGCGAAGAAAAAGCAAAAAATGGCAACCGACATCCGGAGAATGGCCCGCAGCGCCAATCCCGTTGCCGTTAACGGGATGAATCCGATCCGGCCAGGTCCCGGTGGAGCTAACCTTATCGCGGAAGAATCGAAATACCGGATCGTGGTTTAGCCCCTCACGTAATAAAATTAAACCCAAACGCGCGGTGAGTATAAGATCAACTCCTCCGAATTCCAAGGGTGAGATTACGCCGCCTTCATAGGTATAATCTTCAATAATCAAATTTAACCATTTATTGACAAACCTTTCCCTTTGCTCATAAAGGCGGAGCGGGTATGAAAGAGAGAGATTATCAATGTTGTCGCTTATTGAGCCGACTTTCCGAAAACCGTCCCGGGCGTTCTCTTTGAATACTCTTGTAAAAAACTCCAACATCCGGGCCTTAAGTTTCTGAAAATGCGTCTGGAAAAATCGAGAATCTTCCAGTTCGCCCTTATCCTCGTTTAATAAAGATAGAGCGCGTAACGACGCGCAAATCCAACCTAAATTGATCAAATCACGGGGTTTAGTTTCAACGGCAAGGGCTGAGATGTTTTGAATCAGCCACAAGCCGATCCGCTTTAAAATCTGCCAATTTTCTTCGATTATTTTGAAGTCTTTGCTGAATTGGTAGTAGTCGGTCAGCGCATAAATTAACTTTTCAGGCGGCAAATAACCGCTGCCGATTGAACCGTCCCAACGAACTTTTTTTAAGGTTTTTAAAAGGTAGGACCTGCTTTGCCGATAAAACGCAAAGCGATTTAAAGCGAGCAACTGATAGATATCGGTCGAGTTGGAACGCGGTCCGTTAAACATTTTCAGATAATTCAGGTTGGCATGAAAAATAGAATCGATTTCCGAATCGGTTTTGATCATTCGGTGTTGGTAATTATAGCGACTGATCCATAGTTGTTTGCTATCAAAAAACCGGTTTTTGGAGAAATCGATTTCTTGCTTAACAAACATCGTGAAGCTGTCGGGCTTATGATAAAGTCGAATTATAGTCCGGTCCGCCGGGCGGATTGAATAACCGAGCAAAGCGGTGCAACTTCCTTTCCAAGACGTTACGGACGACCGGGCGATTTCCAGTTTGAAATAGTCGGTGACGTCTCCTTCGCGGGCATCGGTGCAAAAAACGGCTTCGGGCTCGCTGTCCAAATAAAAGAGTTCATAATTGTTGACCCTCATCCGCCGGTTTTTAAACTCCAATTTGCGAATTGCGGATAGGCCGTTATGATCATAAGGCCGTATCACCAAAAAAAATAAAAAATTATTAAATGGATCCGCTCCGTTGGCCCCAACTTCGAATTCCAGCCCGAATATTCGATTCCGAAAACTTTCAATCGGAAAGACGCGGCTTTTATAAAAACCGTTATCAAACCGGCTTTCCGTTTCCACACACGGAAACTCCGGCGTTGCCTTTTGTTCGGTCCTTAAATACTTACCGGGTGTATATAAATATGCGCCGTCGTTAACCCAAATTTCCAAGGAAACGCCGGACCTTACAAAGGAAAATATCCCGTCGCCATCGACTGTAATAATCTGTTCCCCCCATTCATTACAAAAGCCAGTCCAATTCCGACAACTCAGATTAGCGAAAGAATTATTCCACTGATAACTCGAGTTTAAAGGATTGACCTGCCTGATGAACCAGGGGGGAAGTATCCAATGGCCGATTTCGACCGCTGAATAAGCCGGCGCTTGCCTTTTACTTTTAAAGGCTTTCAATAAATGGTTGCCCATCAAAAATCATCCTCCAATCTTATAGTTTGTACGGAAGATAATTTTTCATGAGCTTTTTATTTTATTTCATCCGGTATAATTTCCAAAAATAAAAACCGCCGATTAATAAAGAACTATAGAAAGTATACACTCTCCATAGAAAAACCAAAATGCCCAATCCCTGAACCCCTGTTATTTGACGAAATAAATATGAAAGCAACACTTCCGAACCGCCGCTGCCACCCGGTGTCGGAATCAGAGGCTGGGCCAGATTAAATACTAATTGCGCATAGATTGGTCCGAAAAACTCAACCCGCTTTCCCATGGACCACATAATTACCGGCGCCAATAAAAGATAAAAAAACCAATAGGAGATACTTGAAATAACCGCCTTGAGCATTGCCGACCAATTGCTCTTGATCAATAACGACGAGCCTTTTTTAAACAATAAAAACTCTCTTTTCAGCCGCTTCAACCAACCCTTTTCAGCCATCAACAAACCGATTTTGCGGGCCCAATTTAGGCGATAAAAAAGAAATAAGATCCCTGCGGCGCTTATTAAAATAATTAACGCCGCCAACCCTTTGGCGATCAATCCCCGATCAAATAGCCCGAGGCGTTGTAATAGCCCGAATTTTAAAAAAACCGTTCCGATTAAAATCGCTAAATAAATTATCGAATGCAATCCCAAGTCGATGGTGGTCACGGCGGTCGCGGCCCCAAGGCTGAACCCTTTTTTATGCAGCAAATAGATTTGAAGAGGTGTCCCGCCGGCATTGAAAGGAGTAACATGCGACACAAAGCAGGTCGCCAAATAAATTTGAAAACTGTCCCGGAGCGAAATTCTTTGCCCCATCCCCAAAGAGATTACATAAACTCGAAAGGCTTTGGATAGCCATACGACAATCAGAACTAAAAACCCCAGCCCCAAATAGATCGGATTCAAGTCCGTTACTTGATCAAGCGGCTCCTCGGCGATCCCTTTGAAAATAAAAATCAACCCGATAAGGCTGAATAATATCGTGTACCAAATCCCTTTTTTAATTTTACCCTGACTGCCGATTTCAGGTCACCTCTACCAAAGAGTTTCTTCCCGCCACAGACCCGTTCAAAATCAATTCCAATACTTCCTCTACTTCGATCGCCTCCATGCAATACGCTTTTGAACAACGGGGCAGATACTGCCAAAGGCCTCCTCCAAACCGGTAACAAGGACTGCATGAAAGTTTTTTGTAAATGTAACGATGGCGGGGAGGTCGATAAGGAAAAAACTGTTCCGGAGTAGTTGGCCCAAATAGCCCGATGGTAGGGACTCCGACCGCCGCTCCCAGATGCAACGGGCCCGAATCGTTAGCGATTAATAATTGACATCTTTTGAGCAAAGCGGCTGTTTCTCCCAGGCTAAACCCGCCCGCCGCGTTAATTACCCCCGGCAATACCGAAGCAATTGCCTCAGAGTCTTCCCGATCCTCTTTTCCCCCTATCAAAACCACTTGATACCGAGTTTCTTCAAGTAATATTTTGATCAAGGCGCTGAATTTGAGCAGCGGCCAACGTTTTCTGATAAAATAACGCCCGCCGCAATGAATCGCGACCATCGGTTTTCCCAAATCGACCGCGGCTTTTTTCAGGAAATGCTCGACTATTCGTTCTTCCTGTTTACCATGCCAAAATTCAGTCTCATAGGTATTTACCGCCAGCCCGACCTCGGTGATGACTTCCAAACATAACTTAACCACCGATAAATTGGATTTATTTTCGGCAATGGTAAAAAAATCGCTTCTGACCGGCGCGCCGCAAAACCTGGTAAAAAAACTGCCGATTTGCGAAAGTCCCAATACTAAATCAAAACCGCATTTCCGGATTTCAACCGTTTTTTTTAAAAGATCCCATTGGTCCAGACAACCGATGATCTCTATCCGATGGGGATTGTTTCGGTACACCTCCAACCCCAGTTGATTGACTAAAACTACTATGTAAGCTTGCGGCAGGTTAAAACGCAAAGCCCGAATCGCGGGTGTCGTAAATAAAGTGTCCCCCAGCGGGCCAAAGCAGATCGCCGCCACTTTTCGATAACTATCCGGTCTCGTATTAATCGCTCCTCAGTACAAAGGTCAATCTGGTTTTACCCCTATTTTATATTCTTCAGGTTGAGCCGGATATATACTGGTATTTACCAGTTCTTTCTTTACCGTTCCATCTAAAAATTCAATCGTCCTCCACAACTCGGCTTTGACTCCCTTTCGGCCGTTTTTGACTTTATATTTGCTGCCTTTGGCAAGGGACGAATCGTTAGTAAACTTGGTCTGAAAAGGATAGGTCTCGATAATTTTAGTTTCCAACTTAATATTGGTCCAATCGGTTTTTTTGCCCAACACGGCGACCGTCAAATAAGGCGGTTCAACGTCGGATACCAGTAAAATAGGATCGCTATTGGTATTCTCAAAGATAAAGTCGACCCCGTCATAGACCACCGTGGCGTCTCTGGCTAATGGCACATAATCGCTCGGCAAGGAATGATTTTTTCTTTGAACGATTTTTAAATTAGACATTAAGACGGCGTTATATAAGGTTGACGACACTTGACAAACCCCTCCCCCGACTCCAGGAACCAGCCTGCCCAAATATACCACCGGCGCTTCCCGGTAACCGGCTTCGGTTACCCGCGGACCAACCCAAGTATTAAAAGAAAAATTTTGGCCCGGATATACGATCACATTATCAATCGCGTTACCGGCTATTAATAAATTATTGACCCGGTCTTTCATAGACGTTTCGTATTTGCTGGTGTAAATTCCAAGGACCTGATCCAACCCCCATCTTTTAATATCACTCTCGGTTAATGGAGGAACCACTTTTTTCGTTGGAATCTCTATCTCCAGGTATTTTTTTTGAAAGGCCGCGTTCTCCAGTTCATGCTGCAAAGCCTGATGATCGATAATAATTCCGGTGCGGCTGGGCGAATAGCTCACTTTACCTTCCTTGGTGATCGTCACTATCGAACGAACCGGCTCAACTGCAATCCCTGCTTCCAGTAAATGGAAGAAGGAATTTAAAGAAACCCGGTTGTTATTAAAAACCGGCCTTAAATTATACCCCCTCCGATAAATTCTCCAACGCGCAGCCATTTGCCGCCAAAAAGAACCGGCGCGACCTATTTGATAAGCCTTTTCAATACTCTGGGACACATCCAGCCTAATGCCGATGGAATTTAAATCCAAAGTATAAGGGCGTTTTTTATAAGTTAAAACCACTTTTTTCCCGGCAAGGGCTTCCATTTCCCTTGAAAAGACTTGAATAGCTTGACTAACCTTTATTCCGCCCAGTTCGACCCCGCCTACACTTACCCCGGGCAAAATCCTTCCTTCACTCCAAAGTAAATAAATGATCATCGAACAAAGGGCCAAAAACAGCAAGCTTCCGGCGACTATCTTGGCGACTGATAAAATGAAAGCGATCCGGTTTTTTAACGCCAATCCCAAAAACCGTCCCTCCCAAACAAGATTTGAACGGAAATCGCGCCTTCCACGATAAATCATAGTATACTCCCCAGGTCGCGGACATAAAATATAATATCCTAAACAAGGGGAGAACAGCGATCGATGTGGAATCAGCCAGTTAAAAAAAAACATGCCAAGGATTTATTAAAGTATAATTCCCGAGTCCATGTGGAACATCCTGCCGCGAACACCATCTTCCAAGCCAATTTGGATTATTTCATTACTCAATTATATGACCGGCATTCCCAATTAATAATCCTTTGTATCGGAACCGACCGGTCAACCGGCGACAGTTTAGGCCCCTTGGTCGGCGCTAAGCTGAAATCAATGAAGTGTATGATGAATATACCTGTCTTTGGAACGCTTAATGAACCGGTTCACGCCGTTAATCTCCAAGAGACCATTAAAATAATAAACCGAGATTTCCCCGATTCCTTCATCATTGCTGTCGACGCTTGCTTGGGAAAAACGGAAAGCGTTGGTTACATTAGCATCAAAGAGGGGCCGCTTCAACCCGGCACTGGAGTTAATAAATCTCTACCCGCCGTCGGAGATCTGCATATCGTAGGAATCGTTAATGTCGGCGGGTTTATGGAATATATGGTTCTCCAAAACACCAGATTAAGTCTGGTTATGAAAATGGCTGATACCATCAGCGAAGGTATTGCCGAAAATGTTTCAAAATATTGTAATCCGTCAATACCTTACTTGAGATCCGAAAGCGAATCCTTACCCTTGGAAACCACTACTTAGTCAAACAAATCCAAGCGTGAAAGCGGAACCAACGAAAAAAAGCCGGTCCTAAAAAAATATCCACCCCAAAAGAGTGGATATTTTTGCGCTTAAATAATTTAAGAAACCTTTTCGATTACAAGATCGCTTTCTCGGTATCTTTATCGAAGAAATGGATTTTCTGGTTATTGAAGACCACTTGATGTTTGGCTCCGTCTTTGGCTTTGGTATGGGAGTCGACCGTGGCCACAAACGAATGATCGCCGACGGACATATACAGATATACCTGCGCGCCGATTAATTCGTAAACATCAACCATGCCGGTGACTATCTCATCTTCGGAGACATCGGGAACTTCCTCGCGCTCCATAATCGCTTCGGGACGAATCCCGAAAATTACTTGTTTGTTAAGGTATTTACGAATATTCTTGAATTTACCTTCCGGAATGGTTACTTTGAATGCTTTCAGATCAATCACTAATTTCCCGTTGTCTTCTTTAATCACGCCGTCCATGAAGTTCATCGGCGGAGTTCCAATAAAACCGCCCACAAAAACGTTGTTGGGATTATCATAGATATCCAACGGGGTGCCCACTTGTTGAATGACTCCGTCTTTCATAACCACAATCCGGTCGCCCATGGTCATGGCTTCGGTTTGGTCATGGGTAACGTAAATGATAGTGGTTTGTAAGCGGTTATGGAGCTTACTGATTTCAGCCCGAGTTTGGACCCGGAGTTTAGCGTCAAGGTTCGACAAAGGCTCATCCATTAAGAACACCTTCGGTTCGCGGACGATCGCGCGGCCTAACGCCACCCGCTGCCTTTGACCGCCGGAAAGCGCTTTGGGTTTCCGGTCAAGCAGGTTTTCAATACCAAGGATCTTCGCGGCTTCCTTAACGCGGCGATCGATTTCGCTTTTCGGGAATTTACGTAATTTGAGCCCAAAAGCCATATTGTTGTAGACATCCATATGCGGATAAAGAGCGTAGTTCTGGAACACCATGGCGATGTCGCGATCCTTCGGGGCTACGTTGTTAACCAAGGTATCACCGATATAAATGTTGCCTTCGCTGATTTCTTCCAAACCTGCGACCATCCGCAACGAGGTGGTTTTTCCGCAACCGGACGGCCCTACAAAAACGATAAACTCCTTATCTTTAATCTCCAAGTTGGCATCTTTTACGGCGACAACCCCACCGGAAAATTTTTTGGTGACATGTTCGAATATAACTTTTGCCATTACATTTATCCTCCTACAAATTGAATAACTAAACTATTTATGATATAATACACTTGAGATAAAAAATACTTTAAATCTTACCACCCCCAAATAAGCTGACCGTTCCAATATCCGGTGGTTATCATTCAACCCTTTGTATGGTAAAGTATGTACCGGGTGGGGTTTGCTACGGTCTAGTTAATGTTTTTTATTTTTTTATAAGATATATATTCGACATTTTTTCAAAATTTCCTGCCATTGTCATCAACTACGATCCAATAACATTCTTGCGTTTTTTTATCCTTTCTTTACATCCTTAACCCGTTCCGGTACGCGACCTTACCTTAAATGAAAAAAGGGCGGACCCCTTTTCCCGGTATTTACTGCTTAAAAACCAACTTGTCGAGAGCCTCGGCCACCCCGTTATGGTCATGGTCGGCGACCACAAGAACCGCTTTTTCCTTTACTTCCGGAACTCCGTTTCCGATCGCCACTCCCGCGCCCGCCCAAGCCACCATCGACACATCATTCGGCGCATCTCCGATAGCCATTACTTCGTTTCGATTCAGCCCCCAACCGGCGGCCAATTCCCGAAGAGCCGCTCCTTTCGACACTTCGGGCGCCAAGATCTCAAGATAGGTCGGTTTTGATTTAACGAATTGCAGCCGGTCTCCAAATTCGTTCCGCAATCGTTCCTGAATCCAATCGATCCGCTCCGCTTCCCCCACGGCCAACAATTTATGAGACGGCTCCTCTAAATAGCGGCATAAATCGCCGACCGGATGCGGCGTTACTCCGGCATTGGCGGCGTATTTTTGCCCCCACTCCGTCAGTTCATCCATGTATAACTCGTCATTAATATAAGCATTTAAATGAATTTCCGCTTCACGGAATATTGGAACCAAGCGCCGGGCTTCTTCCGGAGGAACCGGGCGATGATATAAAATCTTTCCCGATATCGCTTCTTGAATAATAGCCCCGTTATAAGCGATCACCGGAACATCCAACCCCAATTCACGGACATAGGGCCGCATCGATTGGACCATCCTTCCCGAGGCGAGCAATACTTTGATCCCTTCTTTAATCGCTCTTCGGATAGCCGATTTATCCTCCGGCGATATCGTTAAATCGGAACGCAATAAGGTGTCGTCCAGATCAATGGCAATACAGCGAATCATCGAAAGCCTCCCTAAGTTGTTTATTAAGATACATCGAAATAAATGCGATTATCTACGATAATTCCTCCAACCGGTCCTTAATTTCTTCCGCTAATTTACGATTGATGCCCTCTACTTTCATTAAATCCTCCACCGTCGCTTCCATAATCCGTTTTACGGAACCGAAGTGTCGCAACAACAACTGCTTTTTCTTCGAGCCGATACCCTTAACCGAATCCAAAGCAGAGGCTTTGGTCCGTTTTTCACGGAGGGTTTTATGATAGGTAATCGCGAAGCGATGGGCCTCGTCACGCACTCTTTGTAAAAGTTTCAAGCTTTCGGAGCGCCGCGATAATTTAAGGGGCTGATCAAATCCGGGTCTAAATACTTCTTCTTCTTGCTCAGCCAAACTAACCAGTTCAAGCTGATTCAAACCCAATTCCCGCAAAACTTCGGCGACCGCGGAAAGCTGTCCCTTACCGCCGTCGATTAACAGCAAATCCGGAAACCGGGCGAATTTTCCGTTCTCCGTGGCGACATTCTCCCGCTCTTCCAGCCCTTTTCGAAAACGCCTTCCAATCGCTTCCTGAAGCATCGCAAAATCATTCGGGCCCTCGACAGTCCTAATCTTAAAACGCCGGTACTCACTGCCTTTGGGGACCCCGTTTTCAAAAACAACCATCGAGGCCACGGCTTCCTGGCCTTGAATATTGGAAATATCAAAACCTTCAATTCGTAAAGGCAGCTTTTCCAAATTCAAGTCCTGCCGCAATTGCTCAAGAATGGCGGCGGCCCGCTCCCGGTTTTGCTCTTCGCGGCTACGTTCCTGCTTCAATAAGATCTCCGCATTTTCCTGCGCCATTCTCATCAATTCGGCTTTCTCGCCCTTGCGGGGAGTTCTTAAATTAACCTTGAAACCGCGCTGCGATCTTAACCACTCGCTTAAGGATTCTCTATTTTCAAGGTCGAAGGGGATTAAAATCTCCTTGGGAATAAAACCGGCATTGTCGTAATATTGAGTTAAAAAAGCCTCCAAAATCTCTTCCCGCGGCGTCTCATCCCCTCCAGTCATCGGAAAATATTCTCTTCCCACCAACTTGCCATCCCGGACTTGAAACACCTGAACCACGGCGCCTTTTTGGTCCTGGGCCAATCCCAAGACATCCAAATCTTCATAGCCGGTCGCGACTACCTTTTGTTTTTCCAAAATCTTTTCGATATCCTTAAGCCGGTCCCTGAGAAGAGCAGCTTGCTCATACCGGAGCTCCGCGGCGGCCATTTCCATCTCGCGTTTTAGTTTTTCATATAATTCGGCCTGACGCCCCTCGAGAAACATACATACTTCATCGACCAGCCGCCGGTATGATTCCGGAGATACCTGACCGCTGCAAGGAGCCAAACAACGTTTGATGTGATAGTTCAAACAAGGCCGTTCGACGCGTTCCTTATCCAGATCATGACGGCAACTCCGCAAGGGAAAAATTCGCCGCAACAGTTTGAAGGTATCCCTTAACGCCCGGACATCGGTATAAGGTCCGTAATATTTACTCCCGTCCCGTTTAATCCTGCGGGTAATAAAAATCCGCGGATAACTCTCATTGACGGTAACTTTTACCCAAGGGTATTGTTTATCGTCGCGCAGCCGGATATTATACTTGGGATGTTCCTCTTTGATTAAGTTGCATTCCAAGATCAATGCTTCGACTTCGGAATTGGTGGTAATGTATTCAAAATGATCGATCTGTTCGACCATGGAACGGATCCGGAGACTATGACGGCGCGATGATTGGAAATAAGAACGGACTCTATTTTTTAACGAAACGGCCTTGCCTACATAAATAATCTTTCCGGCCGCGTCTTTCATCAAATAAACACCGGGACTGTCCGGTAATGCCTTCAAATCTTCGGGCGTAACCAAAATTTTCCTCCTCTTTGCCGCCAACCGCCTGGCGATTATCCTCCGGCGGTGATCTCTGAATCAATTACATTTAAAACGTTCAATCTTTAATCTTTATTTATATTAAACGCATTTACCAAATCCAAATAACGGTTCGGCGGTAAAATTTAAGTTAAAATTAGAGCCTAAAGCGGTAAATTTTCTTATTCAGGCAGGTATTGCTTTGTAAATCTCGAATTCAGCCGGTAATGAATCCTTTCATACTCAACAACCGAAATTAAGTCAGGAAAGAGGTCCGACCGCTTGAAACCTTGGATAATAATGCGCAAGGGCATCCAACTTAATCAACTCCTTGAAAAAAGGATGATCTTGGTGGTAGGCTCCGGTATCATCTGCGGAGCGTTATTTAATAACTTCTTTATCGCAATTAAAAGTTGGGTTCCATTTTTATTCGCCTATATTACTTTTGCCCTAACCATTAATTGCAGTTTTCGCGACTTTAAGGATGTTTTTAAAACCCCCGGCTCACTCCTTACTATTCTGGGGCTGCTTCATATTTTCCTGCCGTTAATCGCCACCGTCCTCGCTCGAATTTTTTTGCCGGGACAACCTTTACTTCAAGCCGGAATTATTTTAATTACCGCCGCTCCCATCGGAGTAGCCTCCACCATGTGGACCGGCATTGCCCGGGGGAGAGTCCCGCTTGCTTTAACCGCGGTAATTGCCGACACCATCCTCTCGCCGTTGGTCGTTCCCCTGATCATGTTGATGACCATCGGCCATAAAGTTCAGTTTAACGTTCCTTCTTTGATGTGGGGGCTTGCCTGGATGGCCGTAGTCCCAACCATTCTCGGAATGGCGGTTCATGATTTGACCAAAGGCAAAGCAAGCCGCAATTGGAAATTTATCACCAATCCTTCTTCGAAAATTTGCTTGGCGATAATTATAGCCGTTAATCTGGCCGCGGTCTGGAACAAACTTGAGATTCTTAAGTCATCCTTTTCAATGACGCTGGCGTTGGTTTTTATTATGAGTTGTTCGGGATATTTAAGCGGTTTTATTTGCTCCCGTTTTTTCAAGCTGGCGCCCGATCTGACCAATACTCTTATTTTTACTGTAGGCATGCGCAACAATACCGCCGGTTTAGTGCTTGCCTTAAACTACTTCCCGGAAATCACCGCCATACCGGTGGTGTTTGTAATCCTGTTTCAACAGCCTCTCGCGGCGCTGAGTCTCCACTTATTAGCCTCAAAAAACAAATCCTGATCGATTATTATACCAAATTATAGCCCGAACGACGGTGATTCGGACTCTTCGCGGCTTGCCCCGACGCGTCCGGACAAAATATTAAATTGTTTTTCCGGCTCCGTTTAATTTAAGGCAGGATCTAACGGTTTACCCGAGAATTACATCTTAAAAAAACTAAATAATTCCGTCAGGCATGAGGAGGACTGAATGTCCCGCTTTTTTGCTTATTTATCGAAAATGAAATATATTAACCGTTGGGGGTTAATGCGCAATACCGAACCGGAAAATATCCAGGAACACAGCCTGGAGGTTGCCTTAATCGCCCATGCTTTAGCCGTTATTAAGAATACGCTTTATAACGGAAGGGTCGATTCAAACCGGGTGGCTGTTCTCGCTTTATATCATGAAATCGGAGAAGTGATCGTCGGCGATCTTCCCGCGCCGATCAAATATTTTAACGCCGCAATCCAACATGCGTTTTCCGATATTGAAACCATCGCCCGTAAAAAGCTGTTCAATATGCTCCCGGCCGAATTGCAACCCCAATATCGCCCTTTAATCTTCCCCACGGAAGAGGCCGAGGCGGAGTTGGTGAAAGCGGCCGATAAAATAGCGGCCTATTTAAAATGCCTTCAAGAATT
This sequence comes from Bacillota bacterium, assembly GCA_012735315.1. GTDB lineage: Bacteria > Bacillota > UBA4882 > UBA8346 > UBA8346 > JAAYHS01. The sequence continues at coordinate 29,014 of JAAYHS010000066.1, forward strand.
GAAACATGGTAATCAGGATTTTCAGAAAGCCGCGCAAACTCTAAAAAAAAGAATCGAACAAATTCAGCTCCCGGAAGTAAAATATTTTATCGAACGATTTTTACCGAGCTATTCCTTGACGATTGATGAACTAAACGAAGAACCTTAAGAATTAAATTGAACCACTAAGGCACACGAATTCACATTGATAAAAACCTTAAAAACGAAATGGTTTGTAAATTAATTCGTGCTGAAATAATCTTTTTTCATCCTTTAACATGCCTCGGCGGGGCCGGGGTGAGCGACTACTTAGAAAATAATAAACCGATTAAAGATTTAACCGCTAATACACGCGAATAAACGCTAATAGATCTAAAAAACCTTAAGGCTTTATTCGTGTTTATTAGTGTTCATTAGCGGTTTCGGGTGGATTATAATATTTTCATCCTTTAACGCCTCTAAAGGTTTTACAGACGGGATTAGCGGAATTAATAGGTTTTATTTTAAAAAAGCGGTTTCCAAGTAGGAGATATTTAGGTTATATCGAATATTTTTACATTGTGTTTATCAATAATAATTATCTCTAAGAGGAGGATGTTTTGATGAGTAAGGCGGATATTGGATTAATCGGTTTGGCGGTTATGGGCGAAAACTTGGTCATGAACATGGAAAGTAAAGGTTTTACCGTAGCCGTTTACAACCGGACCACCGAAAAGGTAAAAAATTTCGTGGAAGGAAGGGCTAAAGGCAAAAACATTATCGGCGCTTATTCCATCGAAGAACTGATCACCAACTTGAAGAAACCCCGACGGGTAATGCTGATGGTCAAAGCGGGCAAACCGGTGGACGACTTTATTGAGTTGCTGATCCCGCATCTGGAAAAGGGCGACATCATTATCGACGGCGGAAACTCCCATTTCCCCGATACGATTCGGCGCACCAAGTACTTGGAAGAAAAAGGCCTCTTATTCATCGGCACCGGAGTCTCCGGCGGCGAAGAGGGCGCCTTGAAAGGGCCGAGCATGATGCCCGGCGGTTCGCCGGCAGCCTGGCCCCATGTAAAATCAATCTTCCAATCAATCTGCGCTAAAGTAGACGACGGCAGCCCTTGCTGTGATTGGGTCGGAGAAAACGGCGCCGGCCACTTCGTTAAAATGGTCCATAACGGGATTGAATATGGCGATATGCAGCTTATCTGCGAAGCCTATCAATTAATGCGCGACTTGTTGGGAATGTCCGCCGATGAGATGCATGAAGTCTTTAAGGAATGGAACGAAGGGGAGCTGGACAGTTACTTGATTGAAATCACCCGTGATATTCTGGCTTTCAAAGACGAGGACGGCAAACCGTTGGTTGATAAGATCCTTGACACCGCCGGCCAAAAAGGGACCGGTAAATGGACCGGCATCGCCGCCCTTGACGAGGGCGTTCCGCTTACCCTCATCGGTGAAGCGGTATTCGCCCGTTGCTTGTCCGCCATGAAAGAAGAGCGCGTAGCCGCCTCAAAAATCCTTTCCGGCCCGAAACCCAAATTTGAAGGGGATAAGAACGCTTTTGTCAACGATATCAAAAATGCGCTTTATGCCTCTAAAATCGTTTCCTACGCCCAAGGCTACACCCTGATGCGGACCGCCGCTAAAACCTACGGCTGGAACTTGAACTATGGCGGTATCGCTTTAATGTGGCGCGGCGGTTGTATTATTCGCTCCGTTTTCCTGGGTAAAATCAAAGAGGCTTTCGATAAGAACCCCGACTTGACCAACCTGTTGCTTGATCCGTTCTTCAAAGAAAAGGTGGAAGCGGCCCAAGATAGTTGGAGAAGAGTCTGCTCCGTCGCTTTGACCAACGGTATTTCGATACCGGCTTTCACCACCGCCCTTTGTTATTATGACGGTTTCCGTTGTGAAAGACTTCCGGCCAATCTGCTCCAAGCCCAACGCGATTATTTCGGAGCTCATACCTATGAACGGGTCGATAAACCCCGCGGGGAGTTCTTCCACACCAACTGGACCGGCCGGGGCGGCAGCACTTCAGCCTCAACCTATACGGTTTAATAAAAGACACACAAAACAGGGCGGTTTAATCTCCGCCCTGTTTTTTTACGCTCGTGCTAAGCCTAGGAAGACGTCATCTTCTTCATAATGTATTGGAGCAATTCCTATCTTCAAGATTGGCTACTGATCACTGTCCCCTGTTCGCTGATTTTACCGGTCCACCCTGGCGCTGCCGCCGCCCATCACTTTCTCTACTTCCTTGAGACTGGCCATCGAGGTGTCTCCCGGCGTGGTCATCGCCAATGCGCCATGGGCCGCTCCGTAATTAACCGCTTTTTCAGGGTCGCCGGTGGTCATCAAACCGTAAATCAATCCTGAAGCGAAGCTGTCACCGCCGCCGACCCGGTCCATAATCTCAAGGCCGGGATAATCCTTAGCCTTATAAATCTTACCGTCGGCCCAACACATTGCGCTCCAATCATTGACGGTGGCTGTTCTAACAGTTCGCAAGGTGGTGGCGACTACTTTAAAGTTGGGATAGGTTTTGACCGCTTCGTTAATCATCTTGCGGTAACCTTCCAAGTTTAATTCCTTCAAGTTAGGGTCATTGCCTTCTACTTCAAAACCAAGGCAGGCGGTGAAGTCTTCCTCGTTGCCGATCATCACGTCTATGTATTTGGCGATCTCTTTATTTACTTCCTGAGCCTTTTGTTGACCGCCGATTCCTTTCCAGAGTGAAGGGCGGTAATTTAAATCATAGGATACAATAGTGCCGTATTTTTTGGCGGTCTGGACCGCTTCTAAAACTACTTCGGGAGTGGTTTCGGAAAGAGCGGCGAAGATGCCTCCGGTATGGAACCACCTGCTGCCTAATTTACCGAAAATATATTCCCAATCGATATCTCCCTTTTTCAACTGAGAAGCGGCGGTATTAGCCCGGTCGGAAACTCCCACCGCGCCGCGGATCCCAAAACCTCTCTCGGTGAAGTTCAAACCGTTACGGACGCTGCGACCAATTCCGTCGTAGGAAACCCATTTGATTAAGGAAACGTCAACGCCGCCTTGCATGATGAAATCTTCGACCAGACGTCCGACTTCGTTGTCGGCAAAGGCTGTCACCACAGCCACATTCATACCGAAACATTTCCGCAGCCCGCGAGTGACGTTATATTCGCCGCCTCCTTCCCAAGCCCGGAATTGCCGGGCGGTCTTGATCCTGCCTTCGCCGGGATCGAGCCGTAACATAACTTCGCCCAGGGAAATACAATCATATTTACAACTTTCTTTTGGTTTGACATTTAAGTTTATGGACATCGCCATAACCTCCTTATAATATTTTAAATAGAGAATTATAAGCTATTTAACCTTGATATTTAAACCTTAAATTACCCTTGTTCCCCCTTTCCTGATCCGCTTGAATATAACCCATTCGCTTTGAAATACTTGCGGCGGTTTCAACCACATGTCCGGCAATCTCGAAATCGGATTCCGGATTAATGATACGGCTTTCACCGGAGACACTGACCGCCGCGATTATTTTACCGGTATAATCGATGATCGGGGCGGCGATGCATCTAATGTCCGGTTCATGCTCTTCATTATCAACCGCCCAACCTTTCTCCTTGACCGACTCCAGTTCCCGCAGCAATTCTTTTTTGGTGGTGATGGTATTCGGAGTTAATCTCTCAAATTTTATATTCTCTAATACTTCCCGTAAAGCTTCGGGATTTAGTCCGGCCAATAAAATTTTGCCGATCGCCGAGCAATAAGCCGGAACCCTTTTCCCGATCTGGGAATACATTCGGATGCTGTTTACCAATTCAACTTTTTCAATGTAAATCACTTCGGTCCCTTCAAGGATGGCTAAATGAACCGGCTGGCCGATGATCTCCGCCAGTTTTCGCATGTAGGGCAACGCCTCGGTCTTCAATTCCAGTTTTTTAAGGAATAAACCGCTGATTTCGATGAACTTCAAACCTATTTTATAGGTGCTGTTTTTAGGGTCCTTTTCGATGTAGCCCCGTTTCGCTAAAGCATTCAAGAGGCGATAAACCGTACTTTTATGGAGACCGATCTTCCGCCCGATCTCGGTAACCCCCAACCCTTCCTTAGCAGTCGCTAAAAGTTCGATGATATCAAGGGTTCGCTCGATGGTTTGCACTTTATTATCCGGCATTAATCCACCTTGTTTCATTATGTAAAACAATGTTTCATTTATATCAATATTATACCCGCTTTTAACTGTAAAGTCCAGCCGGTCGCTGCTTAATAATCGGTTAAACATCAAAAAAGACTGTCGCAACCGACAGCCCAAAATCATTCTTTTAAATTTACCAAGCAACCCAATACCGTGCCCTAAATCCCCACCAACAATTCCAAGCGTAATTCATACATTATCAGCGTAATCCATAGCCTCCACCCCATCAACGCCATCGATGATATCAGCGTTATCTGCGATACTGCGGTATCTGCGGTATCTGCGGTCCCTTAACGTTTCCAGGGCGGCTTTTCCGGAAGCAACGCCAGAAAATCCTCGATTAATCGGGCTTCATATTCCCCTTGGTAGGCTTCATTGAAAAAACGATCCAACGCTTCCTCATAAAAACGCCGCCAGCAATCAACTTCACGGCCGGGGTTGATCGGATAAAAAAGCGCTCCGTTGGCCTTGGCCGCTTCCAAATCTCCCAAAGCGTCGCCCACCATCAAAATATGACCGGCCGGATATTTGCCGACCGCGGCCAATTTAAGATGCTCCTTTTTAGAGCCGAATTCTAGACCCGCTATCACGGCCGCATATTGAGCGATTCCGTGTTCGGCCCATTCCCGTTCCAAGGCTTCGACGGGAGTTTGCGAGACGCAGATCAGGTCCGCCCGCTGGGTCAACTTGACCAAACATTCTTTTACATAGGGATACGGCGGAATACCGTGGACAATCTCCGCAATCGACTTATTAACCGCGACGCTCCAGTCCAAAACTCTTTTCAAAACCGGGTCTCCGGTTTTATTTACCGCCTCAGTAAGGTTTTCATTGCCTAAGGGCGTTCCCGAAGCCACCCAATCACGCAACGGCTTTAAATCTATTAACCGAATCCCTCTCTCCCGAACCTCTTCCCGTTCGGCCAATAAATCCATGATCTTTATCAACGCCTGAAACCGGTTACTGCCGCGCCATTTCGAGTAAAGATTGACAAACTCCGTCGTTTCCCGGGCGTATTTGGCGATCGGTTGTAAGTTAAAATACTTAATATTATTCGGACAAAAACATTCTTTTTGTTTAATCTCCATGGTGTCGAAGACACAGCCGTCCGAATCAAATCCGATAAAAAATTGGTGTAAGGGACGAAAACCGCTTAACAAATCCCGGCTACGGCTCATCTGGTCCGGTTCCTCCCGCTGTAACTAAAAAGGCGCCCAAATCATTTTATTGATTACGGCCAATCAAATGGTCCGTGGCTGATTGAAGATTATTAACGGCGCCTAAGAGGCGATCCACAATCTCTCCGGTGTATTTGACGCTCTCCAAATAGCGAGCCATTGTATTTTTAATTTCGTTAAAAATATCGTTTTCCCGCGAGAATGTTTTCGCCGCCAAGTGAATCGCTTCGAATGTTTCATTACTCTTAGCATAGATCGTCTCCATCACGCGACGCATTTGATCAAGTCCTTGCAAACATTGAAACGCCGTATCGTTCAACTTAAAACAGAGCGAGTTGATGGTTTGATCCAAAGGAAGTCCGCCGACTCCCGTCAGTTCGTCTTTCGGGATTGAGCCGACTATTTCTTCGACTTTGGTTTGAATTTGACCAATTAGCTCACTTAAAGTAGTCGATGCTTTTTTGGAACGTTCCACCAAATTGGCGATTTCCTTGGCGACAACGCTGAACCCTTGCCCTTCGACGCCGGCCCTGGCGGCGCTAATCGCGCTGTTAAAAGCGAGCATTTCACTTTCTTCTTCGATTTCCACCAGTTCTTTCATAATCCGGTCAACCCGTCCGGAAGTGGCCGATAAATCCCTTAAAAAATTTACCACATCGTGGGATTCATCTTTAACTTCAACCTGCCTGTCCAAGATGCCGCCTAAATATTCTTTGGTCACCGTTAACAAGCTGTTTAATTCTTCCGCTATCCGGCTTACCTTTCCGGGAAGGTTCTGCAGATTGGAAAGACCGGAAATTATCCGTTCAATCTCTTCATTTACCCTCTCTCCCATCTGTTTCTGGTTGTTGATATTCGCTTCAATCTCCCGGTATACTTCTTGTAATTGAACCTCCCATAGAAAAATCTGGCTAAAACCCGAAGCCAGTTCATCAACAAGATAGTTCAACTTATTACCGGCGTTTTTAAACTCGAAAGCCAACTCCCGGTATTTAGCTATCCCGTCGTTGAGGATTAACCCGGTGGAACCCAGCCCTTCCGAAGCGGCAATCGGTATCTTGACTTGCAAATCACCGTCGGCGCCTTGTAAACAACGGATCATCCGTTCCGCAGGTTCATCCACCGAACGGAAAGCGCACATGATCAGCCATTTACAACCAAGAACCACCAGGATTAAGATCAAAAAAACGATCGCGAACCTAATTAATAAAAACGTCAATATTTCCTGATAATTCAGTTGATAATGTTTTTCCAATTCATTTTCCAAGTCGGCTATCGCCACACTGTACCGGTCATACCAATCCGCCATCAATTGATACGTAGCGGTGGTCGGGGCGGAAGTGAGTTCGGTAAATTCAGCGAGGACGGCGTCGATTGCCTCAATCCGGTTCAAGGAGATGTTCCCCTCCGGACCGTTTTTGAGGTCGTTAAGCGCTTGCTTGATTTCCTCCAGATGACTCGAAAGATCGGGCGTTCCGCTTAAACCGTTTTGTTTGAATCGCTCCAACATCTCTCGGGAGGAATCACGTAAAAACTTAATGGAGTCAGCGGCGGTTTCCCGTAAAAGAGCGTTATTCCTTAAGTCATTTCGGTATTCATAAAAATAAGCCAACCCCAAAATGATCTGAACCACTAACCAAACTAATAATAAAGATAAAGCCAGATAAAATTTGCCCGAAAAATTAATCCTCGAGAAAATGCCGCTGCCTGAATAATTTCGTTCGGACATCATTATTCTTTTACCAAACTTAGCCATGATTTCCCTTCTTTATTAAACCAAATGATCGAACTTAAACGACGATTTTATTCATGAGATGCTTTAATTCCATGATTAAGGCATCTAACTGATCAGTCACGGTCAAATCTTCTCCGGATTTTTTGATCACTTCAAAGGCCGCTTCCGCTTTACCATAGTTATGATGGGCTTTCTGGTTAAGATCTCCCAAGTTTGAGATCAAATTTCTCAAGGACTGACGCCGGTCATCTAATTCTCTTGTTTGACTACTGTATTGAATGACTTGTTCTAAAAGCCTGCTCGTATTCTGGCAAAACAGATTGATTTTATTACTGACCGCTTCGATAAAATGTTTGACTTCATTATTACGGGCCAGATCGCTTTCCAACGATTTAAGCGCTATATTCCCCTTGACCCCCATCATATCGACAATAGCCAATAATTCCTTGGAGACCCGGTTGACTTTTTCAGCTAATTCGGCGATTTGCAGCGCCGCGATATCAAATCCGCCGGCGGCGGTTTCAGCCCTCGCCGCCTCAATCGAGGCGTTTAAAGCCAATAAAGAATTTTGCTCGGCGACATTTTGAAAGATCGACCCGGTTTGAAGCAATCGATCAAGGATCGCGCGTAACTGATAGAGATCGCCGACCACCTTTTTTAGATATTGCTCGCGTTTTTTCACCTGATCTCCGATGCGGCTGATGGTTTCCGGAGTTTCCCGAAACAGCCCGTTCCAACTCTCCAGAGATTCATGAAGCACAAATATTTTTCCTTGCGAATCTTCCAAATCCAAATCGAGGGCTTTAATCCGTTCCGCCAACTCTTGATAATGATCAACCCGTCGATAAGTATCGGCGACGATTTGTTCCAGATCTTGTTTGATCTTGGTATGGAACGCGGTATTTTGTTTGGAGAACAAAGCGATTTCATTGGTTTGAAAATTTAAACTTTTAATATGATCCTTAACCGCTTGATACCGTTCTTTAATCAGAGTAATATACTCAAAAATCACTTGGTTGAGTTCGCTTAAAATCCTGCCTTGATAATTAAAATCAATCCGATCGAGTTGTCCGCCTTTAAATCGGTAGGCGATATTTTCAAAATAGGCCAATTCCGTTTCCTGCTTTTTCAAATTTCTGATTAAAAAAATTATCCCGATGAGAACCAACGCTAAAACCGCCAAAACCCCGCTTGTTTGGTAAACTATCGCCCGCGACGAAAGGAAGGTAATATTATCGCGGCGTTTTTGGTCAAGCGCGGCGGCCAGTTCATCAATTAAAACCCGTAGATCATTCAATCCGGTCTCAATTGCTCGGCTGTTTAACGCGCCTTCATGATCCGCAGCGGCTTTAAGGAAACTTGAATAGCCGAGGAATACCGACTCCCATTGCGGTTCGCTCCGGGTCGCGATACTCAATTGATTTATCGTATCAAGCAGTTGCTGCAAAGAGGCGGTTGAAAAATCTTCTCTCAAAGATAACAAGGTAAGGTCTTTTTTGACGGCTTCAATTAGTTTTAAATCCGTTAGAAGTCGGTTATTGAAACTGGTAATCGTGTGATGAGTAAATAGTAATAATCCGATGCTGATGAAGAAATGAAGGAGCACCACGATTAATAAACCGGTGACATTATAGATTAACCGGTTTTCACTCTTAACTTTTTTAAAAAAGAGCGCTTTTAATAAAGCGGCGCATCGTTTAGCAATTCCGCGCATCGAAACCGGTCCTTTCTTCACTTATCGTTCGTCACCCGTGGACTGCCGAGGAACATTAAACCGTATAAACTTCTTTACCGCTTAATAAAGTTATCCCCGCTTGCTGAAGCAATTCAATAGCGCGATCAATCTGTTCAACCCGGATGACGACCATTGCGTCGGCTCCCGATTTACCAACAAAGGCATACATATACTCGATGTTAATCTTACAATCTTCTAAAATCTGAAGAGTTCCCGCCAACCCGCCGGGTTTGTCCGGAACTTGAACGGCGATGACCTCGGTCGCGCTTACGGCAAAACCTTGTTCCTTTAGAACTTGATATGCCTTTTCAGGCTCATTAACTATCAGCCTTAAGATACCGAAATCGGTGGTATCGGCGATCGAAAGCGCTCTAATATTAATCTGATGATCGCCGAGAACTTTAGTGACCTTAGCCAAACGCCCCGATTTATTCTCTAAAAATATCGAAATTTGTTTGACTTTCATCTTACCTTCTCCTTCCGACTATCAATTTATTCGCCAAATATTTGAAATAACCTTCTCCTTTTTATGAAGGTTATATTTTATAAACAGCAACGGTTGACACCCCTTTCGGCAGTCAACCGTCGCCGTCTCATCTCCCGGCGCCGCCGCTTATCGAATATAGACATCTCTGCGGTCGACAACCCGTTTTGCCTTCCCTTCGCTACGGGGAATGGTTTTCGGTTCCACTAATTTGACCCGAGCCGAGATCCCTAGGGTGCTCATTATCTCGCGTTTGATTTTAGCCCCAAGTTCTTCAAGTTTGCGAACCTCATCGGAGAAAAGCTCCGCGGACACTTCGACCCAGATCTCCAAATCATCGAGATTTCCATCCCGATCAACGATCAATTGGTAATGGGGTTCGGTTTCACCGATTTCCAATAGTACGCTTTCAATCTGCGAGGGGAAGACGTTTACTCCCCGGATAATCAGCATATCGTCGGTCCTCCCCAATACCCGGTTCATCCGCATATGGGTCCGGCCGCACAAACAAGGTTCGGGATAAAGAATACTAATGTCACGGGTTCGATAACGAATTAGCGGCAATGCCTCCTTGGTGATACAGGTGAAGACCAACTCGCCTTTTTCGCCATAAGGCAAGACCTCCCCGGTAGCGGGATCAATAATCTCCGGAATAAAATGGTCTTCCCAAACATGAAGCCCGTTTTGCTCCAGACATTCGCTGGAAACTCCCGGTCCGATTATTTCACTTAAACCGAAAATATCAATGGCTTTAATATTCCAGACGGCTTCAATCTCTTTCCGCATATTGTTTGACCAAGGTTCAGCCCCAAAAAATCCCACTTTAAGGCGGAGGTCTCCCAAACTGATCCCCTGTTCAGGCGCGGATTCCGCCATATATAAGGCATATGACGGAGTGCACGCCAAAGCGGTGGAGCCGAAATCTTGCATTATCTGAAGCTGTCTTTTGGTATTACCGCCTGAAATCGGGATAACCGTCGCTCCTATTCTTTCAGCGCCATAATGCACTCCCAATCCTCCGGTAAAAAGTCCGTAGCCATAAGCAATCTGCACGATATCCCGGTTGGTAACCCCGCCGCATCCCAGCGTCCGCGCCATTACTTCGGCCCAGACAGCCAAATCTCCCTTGGTGTAACCGACCACGGTCATTTTTCCGGTTGTGCCCGAAGAAGCATGTATCCGAACCACTTCATCCTGGGGCACGGAAAATAGTTTGAAAGGATAATTATCCCGTAAATCTTGTTTGGTAGTAAAGGGCAATCGCCTCAAATCTTTAACGCTTTTAATATCCTCGGGCTTAATCCCGGCTTGATCCAGCTTCTCCCGGTAAAAAGGGACATTGTGATAAACCCGCGCCACCGCTTTACGCAGCCGATCCGCTTGAATTTTTTCCAACTCCGACCGAGGCAAGGTTTCCATTTCCGGATTCCACATTCAAATCAGTCCTCCTTGTATTATAAATTGATCGCCTTTGATCTTAAAGAAAGCAACCACCCCCAAAAAAGAAAAAGCCTTTCATCTCCATGAGACGAAAGGCTAGCTTCCGCGGTACCACTCCACATTGGTCCTAAGACCCGCTCCGTCAACCGCAATTTCGATCAATTCCACCGCAGTCGGGCAATAGACCGGGAAACCGATGCCGAAATTAGGGTTGCTCCATGATTAACGGTTGGAGAAACCGGTCAAGCCTACTACCCAAATCAGGATTCAGCCGACGACTCCGAGGCGAATTTCGGATAAAACCCGTAAACCCTCTCCCACCCGCAGGGCTCGCTCTGTTACGCGATTATTACCTTACTTTTCCTCTTCATTGTCTCTAAAATAATGACCGACATATAATTTGGTAATATTATATCACAATCACCGCAAGATGCAACTTCTTTTATTTTTATAATCCTCCTCAACCGAAAGCGCCGCTTACCGGCGCCGGTTTTAAGGGTGAAAAATTTTTCTTACTTTAACATATTCCGGCGTCGTTTTTCCGCCGTGGTTAATTCCGGAGGCCAAAGCTCTATCGGCCGGCCTTCACGAATTACCGCAGCCAAATTATTAAAGATCCGTTTATCATGGCCGGTCAATTTACGAATCAATTCCTTGGTTTCAGCCCGCTTGGTCCGCCCGTTGACCGGACAGGGACTGGGCCGGGGAGTAAAATCGATAAATTGAAGCGCTTTCGTCAATTCCTTTTCCCGAAAGTAAACCAGGGGACGGATCACCGTGATTCCGGTTCTTTCAAGTTCGGTCCGGGGCAAAAAGGTTTTAATCTGGCCTGAAAAAATAATACTCATCAAAAAAGTCTCAATCGCGTCATCCTGATGATGGGCCAAGGCGACAACATTATAACCGTGTTCCAGGGCAAAACGGTTGGTAGCTCCTCTTCTCAAAAAAGAGCAAGTGGCGCAAGGCCCTTCCGGGTTCTCCTCCCCAAATGCATAACGGCTGATCTCGGTTTTAAGGAGATAATGCTTGACTCCCAAACCGTCGCAAAATTCCGCCAAATATTCATGATCGAACGGGGTTGAGAAACCCAAGTCGATCGTTAAAGCGCCCAACTCAAAGGGAATAATCCCATGCCGTTGAAGAATCGACAAGGCATGCGTCAAAAAAGCGCTGTCCTTTCCCCCGGAAAAGCCGATCAAAACTTTATCGCCCGGCCGGATCAGATCAAACTCCCTAATCGCCCGGAGCAGCTTTCGGTTATAAGTCCGCGGTAGGCTAAGTCGTTTCGGTGTCATCGGCATCATGTCAAGAGTTTAGGTTTCAGATATTCTGTTTCCGCCCCAATTGCTTTATCAACGCTTTTTCTCCGGCCATCGTCAAAAATCCTCCTCCAACGCCACGGCTATCTTGAAAATGATTTCTCTGTGGCTCCATGTCTCTGTGGCCAATAAATGAATTAGCCACGGAGACGCAGAAACACATAGTTAAAATTAATTTTCACAAAAGTCGCGCAAAAAAATCCGGTGGTTAACCGGATTAAAATTCGGGAATAGATTTTACCGGCGCATTCGTTTTACATGGAACGGCTGCCGACAATCAGGTTGTGTCTAATCGAGTCGAAGCCCTCATTCTCCAAAATCTTTCCGGTGCCCAACACTACGCAGGAAAGCGGGTCTTCCGCCAAATGAATCGGTATCCCGGTTTCCTCGGCCAAAAGCCGGGTAAATCCATGCAATAAGGAACCGCCGCCGGTCAGTACGATCCCCTTGTCCACAATATCGGAAGCAAGTTCGGGAGGGGTCCGCTCCAAAACGGATTTGATGCCGTCGATAATTGCGGTAATCGGTTCCGAAAGCGCCTGAAAGGAATCGGTGGAGGTAAATTTGATGGTCCGCGGCAACCCGGTTACCAGATCCCGGCCCCGGATCTCCATGGAGCGCTCCTCCCCTTCGGGATAAGCGGAACCGATTTGAATTTTGATGTCCTCGGCGGTGCGTTCACCGATCATCATATTATACATTTTCTTTATGTAACGAATAATCGCTTCATCGAACTTGTCCCCGCCGATACGCAACGATTCGCTGACCACGATCCCGCCCAGCGAAATAATGGCTACATCGGTAGTGCCTCCGCCGATATCGACGATCATGTTGCCGCTGGCTTCGGTAATGTTTAATCCGGATCCGATCGCCGCCGCCATCGGCTCCTCAATTAAAAAAGTCCGTTTGGCTCCCGCTTGCATAGCCGCTTCTAAAACCGCTCTTTTTTCAACGCTGGTAACTCCGGAGGGCACGCAAACTACTACTTGCGGACGAAAAAGTCTGGGTTTGGGACAGACTTTTTCAATGAAATATTTGAGCATGGTCTCGGTGATGTCATAATCGGCAATAACTCCATCGCGTAGTGGGCGAATCGCGACAATGTTTCCGGGGGTTCTTCCAATCATTTGACGGGCTTCTTCTCCGACCGCTAGGATTTTGTTGGTGTCTTTCTGGAGAGCGACCACTGACGGTTCTCTGATGACAATCCCGCGTTTCTTCAGATAAACCAACACACTGGAAGTCCCCAAGTCAATACCGATATCCGTAATTAAATTTTTGACGTTCAAGCTTACGCCCCCCTACAGCGCTGCAATTGCCTTAGTTGACTTAGATAATGTTTCTACGTTTTTTTTGAATATCCTCCTTTTTAAAATCCATTTTCTGACGCTTTTGATATTTCCTTTTAGTAGCTTCGCCTCCACGGATATGCCGTTCCGCTTTGTTAATTTCGAGAATCCTTTTTACCTCCATGGCCAGGCTTTGGTTAATATCAGGTAGCCTTTCAGTAACGTCTTTATGGACCGTGCTTTTGCTCACTCCAAAATATTTGGCGGCCTGCCTGACTGTGGCCTGGTGGTCAGCGATGTAGCGGCTTAAATCCAATACACGCTTTTCAATATAATCTTTCACGCCCCCCACCCTTCCGGTTTTAGTCATTGGCGTTTTCATTATCACCAAGGGTGATCCCGAACGAGAGTACCTTAAATGTCCGGAATCATGAAAAACGCTCATAACATATATATGGCTTGGTCAGGGGGAATATGTGGCTAAGTACTCAAGATCCAAAAATTTGATCCGTTAGGTCGATCTTCATTAAATCACGGCTTTTTTTAGTACTTCATTTTATCAATCCCTTAATGATTTTCCCCGGATTAATCGGCTGTTGGTTATGGTTAATCCCAAAATGAAATCCGGATTTGGCGGAATGGCAAGTTTTTTCACCGCTGGTTCCGATAATCGCGCCCTTCAATACCCGTTCCCCTTCCTCGACGGCGGCTTCGCCAAGATTGGCGTAAACACTTTCCCAGCCGTTGCCGTGTTCGATGATTATCTTAAATCCCGCTCCGTGCGCTTCGGTAACTTCTTTAACGACCCCGGGAGCGACCGCCATGATATTACCGCCCGGCGCCATTCCAATGTCAATTCCGGTATGAAGTCGCCAAGTATTACGATCATTGATCCATTCGAAACCTTGAACTATTTCTCCCAAAGCCGGGAGTCCGAAGCTGTCGGGATTAAAGTCTCCAAGATTCTCCGGCGCGGCCGGTCTTTTTCCTTCAAGCTCTTTCTTTAATAAATCAATCTCCCGTTGTAAAGCCTCAATGGCTTTAATTTGATCGGTTTGATCATCATTAAACAGTTCCCAGCTTTGCAGCTTGTCGATACCCCGGGCCGGACCCCATAAATAAAAACCCAATCCGAAAGCAGTCAGATAAATAAGCCAGTATTTGGGCGCCAAATAGGGACGGCTATTTTTGAAGAAAGTGCGCAGATTCTTTTTGACGAAAATCATCCGGCGTTGACATCCGACCAAAAAATTCAGGCTTTTTTTTCTTAAGTTACCTGCTTTGCCCATCAATTTCCACCCCAATCGATCGAAGTTCAGCGATTAAAGTTCACGGACTCTTAATCAACCGGGGATGTTGCAATTTTTTCAACCCAGCCCAGGGTTTTAACCCTTGGTGGACAAAACGATAAAAAGTCTATTTTATATTTGCAACAGCCCGTCCTAGTTTTTCCCGGGCCAAAAAAAATATCCAGAAATTCTGGAAATATTTACAGGTAATTTTGCATCTCTAAACCGTATTCCTTATTTTTTACGATAACATATTACAGATACATCCGTTTAACTAACCGCGCTTTTTAAGCCGGCGAGGGTTGGCGATTTTCGAAAAAGTAATTCCCCGATAATAATATTTTAATATCCGGTGAAACGGCCAACCCTTTTTGGCCAATCCGTCCGCTCCGTACTGGCAAAGACCGACTCCGTGACCATAGCCGACCACCGTAAAGGATAATCCGGAGGAAACGGTTTCCCAATTCAGACAAGTTGAAGTTAAGCCCAGTTTGTCCCGGAACTCGCTTCCCTTAATCCTTTTTCCCCCGATACCGAGAGCGATTACTCGGCCTTGGGGCGTCATCGATTCCTTTTTCATATTTTTAAAAGACGCGGCCGGAATTTGAAAACGCCGTTCCAACTCGGTCCAACTGAAAAAAAACGTATTACGGTAACGGGGGGAATGTTTGTCGAAATCGCATTTGACTCTGGTTAAGTACGGAATTTCATAGTTCCAAACGTCCTTGGCGGCAGCGGTTTCTCCGCCGCAAGTGGAGTGAAACACCGCGTCGATAGGCCGGTCCCGATAAGTCATAATAATGCCTGAAGTCTCACGGACCGCCCGCTTGATTTTATTATAATATCCGTAATAACTCCATCCCGGCCAACGTTTTTTTAAGCTTTTCTCCCCCAACCAGGCTTGATGCTCGGCCGGATCATCGCAAAAATCGGCGCCTTCGAAATGTTGACAACCCTGGCCGCTGAATCGTTTCATCCTTCGAATCGCCAAGGTTCGCGCCGCTACCGCCTGAGCCTTGAGCGCTTCCAGTTCAAAACTGGCCGGCATTTCGGCGGCTACGACTCCGATCAAATATTCTTCCAAATCAAAGCGGTAGACCTTGCCTTCCGCTCCGGATACCAAGGTCACCGGAATAGCCCCGTCTCCGGAATGGTCGCGCATTTTTTTGATGACAACTAGCGGTAAAAGAGATAATAAAATTAATAAAATAATCAATGATGAAAATACCAGATTCGATCGCAAAAATATGCCTCCCCGCCGGTTAAGATCCGAATGATGGATTAGGCGCCTAATATCCACCTTATGCGGGGATTTCCAAAAAGATGCTTTCAGAAAACGTATCGCTAATAATCGCTGATTTTCGAAATCCGCCTTAATCCCGTCCAAAAAAACGGTTTTTAATTGGACGGGATTGATAGGGTTCGATAACCGGCAGCCGCCGGTAGCGAAGGCGGTAATTTTTAAAACTGATTTGCCGATATTAGAAGCAGCAAATATTATAATGTTCTAATGGAGGAATTCTTTTGAGCGGAAAGGCCAAACCCTTTGCGACGCCGTTGACCGCCGCTGAACAAATCGATTTTCAAGGAAAAATTCCATCCTGGGTCATCGAGGCCGCGAATATTTTAAGGGAGCATGGCAAAGCGGTTTACTTAGTCGGCGGAGCGGTCCGGGATTTACTGTGGGGTGAGATCCCCTCCGATTGGGACTTGGCTACGGACGCTCTCCCCGAAGAAGTTGAAGGAATTTTCTCAAAAACACTGCCGACGGGCAAAAGGTTCGGAACAATCACCGTAGAGGCAGCGGGACATCAGCTTCAAATTACCACGCTTCGAGAAGACCTCGGTTACAGTGACGGCCGCCGGCCCGATCAAGTCAGCTTCGGTTCCGATATCGTGAACGACTTGGCCAGGCGTGATTTCACCATTAACGCCGTTGCCTACGATTTCAGCCGCCGCTTGTTAATCGACCCCTTCGGCGGAAGAAAAGACTGCCGCCGCAGGATCATCAGGTCGGTGGGCGACCCGGCGCTTCGTTTTCGTGAAGACGGACTCCGTATGTTCCGCTTCTATCGTTTACTCGCCGTCCATGATTTAAAACCGGAGCGGAAAACCGAAAAAGCGATCGACCCGGAGTTGGCCAAATCCATCAGTTATGAAAGAATTCGCGATGAGTTCAGCAAATTGCTTTTAGGCAAGGCTGTCCGGGAAGGATTGAACGGTTTGGCAAAGAGCGGTTTACTGACGAAAATTATTCCGGAATTCTTTCCCCCGGACCGGACTCAATCCGGTTTATACTCCTATCTCCGGGGGCATTCGTTCGCAGCCGCCGCGGCGATCCGGCCTTCGCTTCATCTGCGCTTGGCCGCTCTCTTGCACGACATCGCCAAACCGGTTTCCATGACCGTAACCGATACCGGAGTTCATTTTTACGGACACGATCAAAAAGGCGCCGAGCTAAGCGGGGAAATACTTAAAAGATTACGTTATCCGGGCAGGCTGATCGCCAAAGTCTCACTGCTCATTCGCTGGCATATGTTCTTTTACCAGCCGAACATCAGCGATGCCGCGGTACGCCGCCTCATCGCCAAAGTGGGCGGGGAAAACATCCCCGATCTTTTAGAACTTCGTCGCGCCGACATCATCGCCACCGGAAGGATCTCATCCGAAACCATGGAGTATTGGAAGGAACTGTCGGAACGGATTCGGGCCTTTCTCCAACCCGGAGCCGAAATGAAAAAAGCTTACCAATTAGCCGTTAACGGCCATGATCTGATTAAACGCCTTGGTCTTAATCCCGGACCTTTGATTGGGGAAATAATAGCGCACCTCTCGGAGCAAATTTTGGAAGAACCGGATCTCAACCGGGAAGAACTTCTCTTGAATTTAGCCCAAAAATATCTGGAATCAAAACTCCGTTAATTCATAAACAGGCCCTAACTTTTAATCCCTAGCTTGTCGGCCTCGCCCCGTTCCCGATGAAAGCCGTTTTTAACCGACTTTACTCCCGGAACTCCCGCGGCTAACTCCAACGCTCGTTTAATCTCAGCTTCGGAAGCGGTCCCCCAGAGGATGACCGTTCCGTTTTCAGTAAGCACTTTGATTCTGCCGGGAATTATCCCGGGCTCCTCCATCAAAGCGCTTTGAACCCGGTTGGTAATAGTGGCGTCGTCTAACTGTTCACTAACCTTGAGCCGGCTGCGCACTTCCCGGACACCCCTTGCCTTGCCGGCGGTTTCAATGGCTTCCAACGCTTGGCCGTGGTTTTGAATGCTTCCCACTAATTGAACTTGGCCGCCGTTAACCTTTACCCCTACCGAATCGGGGATCTCCGGGTTAGCCGATAATTCCTCGCTGACCTCAAAGGCTACCTCTTCATCGTCAATACTGCCGTCGGTACAAACCGTAATATTGTTTTCGATCCTTGCGACGCCGGGAATACGACGAACCAGTTCCTCCGCTTGTTCCCGTTCCTCTAAAACGTCGACGATCCCTTGAATTCGAACCGAACCATCCTCATAGGCTCTGGCTTTAAGCGCATAAGCGGCCAGCCGCCGGTCACCGGCCAGCCGGTCATTAATCTTCGCGGTCAATTCCCGATAATATTCGGAGACCATCTCTCCCCCTCCACACTCTAAATTCAAAGATATTATTTCTGTAAAAAATTTTTTTAAACTTTGCCCGGCCAAGCGCAAAAAAATTTTAAAAAACCGGAACAATCATGTTTCCGGTTCAAAGATCATTTTTCGATTTCGATTCCAACTCTTAATTAATTGATCCGTATCCCTTTTAACCTCATCAAGCTGTCTAAGAGTTTCCGGTTCTTTTTGAAATCTGGCCCGGTAAACTCCGCTCCCATCGAGCATTAATATTCGATAGCGTAGTTGCCCCCGTTCTTGAAAACGGTACACCCATAAGGGAAGGTAGGAGGCGTCGGCGATCCGGATGCCGGGCCAAAGCGGTTCCTTGGCCAATCTTAAATTGACCATTAGACCGCAATCGCTATAACGCCACCTTTGATTGGACAAAAAATTCCCGAGCGAATAGGCGATAAAATGAACGCGGCGTTTTCCCGGCGTCCAGCCGCCGGCCATTGTGACTTCCAACGGTTGTATTACATGGACATGACTGCCCAGGATGATATCGACTCCCAAAGCCAACAGCTTTTCAACGATTAATAATTGTTCGGGCGAAGGTAGTCTTTGATACTCGACGCCGGCGTGCAGCGCGAAGATGATCCCGTCGCTTCCGGCCCGTCTGGCCTCGGCGATATCCGCGGCTATTTGTTGAAAATCAAGTATATTGACAGCCCATTCTTTCCCTTTGGGCGGCGAAATTCTATTAGTGATAGTCGTATAAGAAAAAAACGCCAGTTTGATCCGGTTTTTTTCAATAATCCGGTATCTGGGCGCTTTTGGGTTGGAACGGCATCCGGTATAAGCCAGACCAATTCGCTCTAAATAGGCGATGGTCTGCTTGATACCGTCAAACCCCTGATCGAGCGAGTGATTGTGCGCCAGAAAAACCAAGTCAATGCCGCTCCAAATGAGGGCGTCGGCGATTGCGCCGGGGGTATTGAAGCGGGGATAACCGCTGTATTCGGCGTTCGGAGCGTCCAATTGGGTTTCCAACACCGCTACGGCTATATCGGCCCGACTAAGGTAAGGCCGAACCTCCGTGAAAATCGGGCGAAAATCATAGGTCCCATCCGTCTTCCGGGCGGAATTTACAATCGGCAGATGCATCACCAGATCGCCAACCGCGCTTAATGTCAATGAAGATCGATCCCGCCCGTGGGCGACAACTTGATGCGGTTCGGGATTTTCCAAACAAATGGTCCCGAAAAAACCGGTTAAAAAAAACAAAAAAAGAAACCAGCCGCTCCGTTTCACGATTCTCTCCCCATTCCGTTTAACCCGAGCTATTGATGTTGATCCGCAAAATCAGCCTCCACTTTGACGGTGGTCGTGGCAATACCCACTCCATCGACGGTATTATGCACCCGGCACTGGATCTCCATATATCCCGGATGGTCAATCAAAAAACCATATAAAACATAATCCACGCCCAACATTCTTCCAATATTCCTGCTAAACTGCACCGTACCTGGGGAATCCGGCTGCAGCATTTCAGCGGCTTCAATCGTTTTGGAGGTCGCCGCCACTACGAACAAGCCGGTTCTAATCAATTCGGCCGCCGTCAGTTCCTGAACTATTTTAGAGGTGGTCTGATCAAGGGAGTTCAAATACTCAAACGGTATCACGGCAATCGAAAACTTTTCCTGATGGGGGACCGCCCTCTGCCCGACGGCAAGATCGATTTCTCCTCCATAATCCAACACTCGCGCAATTGAATAATCGGCGCGCACCGTTTCGACCTGCACTTCGGCGACTTTGATTTCAATATTCCCCAGTCGGCGCCTGCTTACCGGGTCGTTAAAGGGAACATCATCGGCGACGATCTGATAAACCGTTCCCTCCCTTATAAATTTGTTCCGTCCCGCGTTTAAATATACCTGGCTCCCCCGGATGGCGGCGATCCGAACTTCCGGAGCGCCGAACTGCTGCGCGATATTGTCGGCCAAGGTTCTGGCGTTAACCGCCAACCGGCTGTCGGCCGCCTCAACCGAAAAGCCGCTTGGAATAATTATTGCCAGCGCCAAAAGACAAATAATCTTTTTTAGCGGATTCATCGGTCTCCCCTTTGAATTTGGAAATTATCCTATTCATTATTTTATCGGCGAAAAATGAATTGAACTTTAAAAAGAACCGCCGCGGGTTAAAACCCACGGCTATATGTAAAAAACATTCCAAAGCCCGGTAAACCAGGCTCCGTGACGCTTCGCAGCCGAATAGCGAAGGATAACCGATCCCGGAAGGACGTTTTCATATATCCAACCGTACGGTTTTTTATAACCCGCGGCGAAAATCTGACCGCAAGACAACTAAAACCACAAATAGAGCATGCCGCCCCACTCCAAACCCTCAGAATTGGGTAACGTTGGTGGAGAGGGGCGTTGCTGCCGATTAACTAAGACCGATTGGACGGCGCACCGGGGTTAGGCGATAGGCGGTTTACTGGCCGATGGTGGGCGACTATCTTGAAATTCACCCTTTTTTCTTGGCAAATTCTTTCATTACCTCCGCCAAACGCCGGCAGCCTTCCAACGGCATGGCGTTATAAATCGAAGCCCGCATTCCGCCTACCGAACGGTGTCCTTTGAGGCCCACCAGGTCCGCTTGTTTGGCCTCGGCGATAAATTCCTTTTCCAATTCTTCATTGGGGAGTCTAAAGGTGACGTTCATCAGCGAACGGTGCTCCTTCCGGGCGTGTCCTTTATAAAACCCGTTACTGGCGTCGATTGCGTCATAAATTAGTTGGGCTTTCTCGCGATTCCGTTTCTCAATGGCGGTTAAACCGCCGTTTTTCTTAACCCATTTCAAAACCAGATTTACGATATAAATCGCGAATACCGGGGGTGTGTTGTAAAGCGAATTGTTTTTGGCAAAAGTAGCATACCGGAAAATAACCGGCAGCTTAGTATTGGATTTCGCGAGCAGTTCGGGACTGATTAACACCACTGTTACTCCGGCGGGTCCCAAATTCTTCTGGGCCCCGGCGTAAATCAACCCAAACTTGGAAACGTCAACGGGACGGGAGAGGATATCGCTTGACATATCCGCGATTAAATTGGTCCCCTTAAACTCGGGAAAACTCTGCCATTGAGTTCCGAAAATCGTATTATTAGATGTAAAATGTACATAAACCGGAGCTTGGCTCAATTTAATCTCATCCATCCCGGGGAGGCGATCAAAATTAGTGTCTTCTGTTGTCGCGGCGATATTTACTTTCCCGATCCGGGCCGCTTCTTCATAAGCCTTTTGGGCGAAGCTCCCGGTAACGATGTAATCGGCCTCGGCCTCCGGCGTTAAAAAGTTCATCGCTACCAAAGCGAACTGAGTGCTGGCGCCCCCGCCCATAAATAAAACCCGGTATTCTTCGGGGGCGTTTAAAACCTCTTTGAACAGCGCTTCGGTTTCATTTTGAATTTCCTCATATTCTTTCCCACGGTGGCTCATTTCCAGAATCGACATTCCGGCGCCGCGATAACTGAGGAGTTCTCTTTGGACTTCTTCCAAAACTTCCAGGGGTAAAATCGCCGGTCCCGGGGAAAAATTATACACTCTTGCGGTCATCGATCTTCCTCCAGTCTCCTCAAAATTTCATGCTGTCATTATATCTTTTCTTAGTTTTTTCTTCAAGCGTTTGTGGATTTTTTTTCGTTGCGCCGCTTCTTTGGTTTGGCGACGCATACCCGGTTGCGGCCGGAATTTTTTGCCTCGTACAAAGCTTCGTCGGCAAGTTGGAGCAGCTTTTCGTAATTATCGGAGACCAGCGGATAATTGGCCAAACCGATACTGATCGTTACCGATACGAAATCTCCCTCGGGTGTGGTGAACCGGTGGTGCCCCACTATTTGCCGGATTGAATTGGCGAATTGAAAAGCGTCCGCTTCGTTGACCTCGGGGAGAACGATTACAAACTCTTCCCCGCCGTAGCGCGCCAGGATTCCGGAGGGCAACATATTCTGAATCAGATTGGCGGCGGTTTTTAAGACCATATCCCCCGCTAAATGTCCATATTTGTCGTTTATCTGTTTGAAATGGTCCATATCGAAGAGCAACACCGAAACTGTTTCCGGATTGTTGTTAAAAATATCCGCCATATACGTCATTAAATACAAGCGGTTATAAACACCGGTTAGCGCGTCCCTGATGGCCATCCGCCGCATCTTATCATAAAGGTAAGCGTTTTCCACCGAGAGACTGAGTTCTTGAGCGACAATCCTGGCAAACTTAACCGAATCATTGCTAATTCCCCCGGCTAATCCATGTTCCAACACCATTATCCCGACTCCGCCCTGTCTGCCGATTAAGGGCACGGTCAGGATGCTGTTAATATTACGCTTGTGTAGTTCAGCCAGTTCTTCCGGCTTGGCGTCCTTTTCGGTAAAGATTAACTTATCTCGCCAAGAGCGCGCAATAATATTATTGGAATTAAAGCTAATCGACTTCCTAGGGGCGTCTTTACCCATCGAACCGGAAAATGCTTTGGCGACCAAAAGCTCTTTTTCTTCATCCGCCATATAAATCAGACAGCGTTTACTTCCAAATAAGCCCATAATGATATCGGCGGTTTTTTTGACCAGTTGATCAATATCAAGTTCCCTGCTTATTTCCTCTTGAATTAACTGCAGGTTGTAGGATTGAATATAGTTTGATTCCAATTTTTGATTGGTTTCGGCCAACTGCTGGTAACTGTTTTCCAGTTCGCCACGGCTGATAACCATTTTCCGGTATACCTCAACTATGGACCGGCGTAATTCGGACAATTCATCGTTGTGCCGTTCCTTGGCAAATTTCATGTCTTTACCGTTGACGGTTGCTTGTAAATAAAGATTCAACTCCCGGATCCGGTTGACGGTTAATTTACAAAACACTTTACTGATTAAAAAGATGAGCGAAACTTCACCGCAGACTAATAATAAAGCAGGTATGAAAAAGGGTTTAAATCCATGTTGGGGCGAAACAAAAACAAGGCCGCTTTCTTTAAGAACCGGATAATAAACTAGGCAGGCCAAAACACAAAGCAATATTGAGGTAATGCCGCTTATACCTAAATATATATAACATTTATTCCGGAGTTTCATCTAAAACCTCCCGTCAAATAAATTATCGGCTAAAAATATTCACATATTGACAATTTCAAAAAAAATTTAACATAAAATACGTTAAAAAGGGATCTTTATTACAAGATTAACGGGATTTTATCCGGATTTGTTTCAACGATTGAAATTAAATACGATATTTTTTTCGGTATGGGCGGAAAAAAAAGCGATGCAACAGCATTCCGGCCACAAATCCTCCGATATGGGCCGACCAGGCGATATTGGAAACGATCCTTTGTTGGTGGTTTACCAAAAACGAATAAACTTGGGAAATCAGCCAAATGGCCAAATAAAGCAAAGCAGGTATCTCGACGAACATCGGAATGAAGAATAACGGAATCAAAGTAACGATTCGGGAGGAAGGGTACATCATAAAATAAGCGCCCATCACTCCGGCGATTGCCCCCGAAGCTCCAATCGTCGGGATCGCTAATGTCGGTTCCGAGTATAAATGCACCAAACCGCCGGTGATGCCGGCGCAAACATAAAAGCAGAAAAACCGGAACGGCCCCATTCGATCTTCCACATTATCCCCGAACAACCATAAGGCCCACATGTTACCGATAAAATGCGTCCAGTCGGCGTGCAAAAAAAAGTGCGAAACAAAGGGAATCAAATCTCTCAATCCCCTGACGCCGTTTTCGAAAATTTTAAAAGGCGCTAATCCGAATCCGTTGATTAACAAGCGATACCCGTCCCAATCCAGCCGTTGCTGATAGATAAAGATAAATAAGTTAGTAATAATAATCAACCAGGTCATAATGGGCCAATGTCGGCTCGGTATAGTGTCTTTTAACGGAATCATCCCGTTCACCCGCCTTGCCCGTCGCGTTCAGATTATCACGGAATCCACGTAAACGGTTATTAAGCTAACATCGGATGAATATTCCATATTAGTTTAAAAACTCCTTTTTGTCCTGCTTAAAGCAAAAATACTCTAGAATTAATCGTTTCTTGTCGAAAATTAATATGGAAAATCGGACCGTCGATTTGATATCGATATTGAAATTCAACAGCGGCGGAATTTATCTTTATTATTAAAGTAATTATTGGAGTCTAAGGAGGAGCAAATGAAGATCGAATCGAGCCAAAAAGCATGGGTTGTCGCGGCCGACATGGGTTTGGGCCATCAAAGAGCCGCTTATCCGTTGAAAGATTTAGGCGGAGGCAAGATTATCACCGCCGGTTCGCCCGAATATGCTTCCAAAAAAGAAGCGGCGCTTTGGACGCGAATGAGACATATCTATGAGGGAATCTCCCGGATTAATCATATCCCGATCATCGGCGGTTTTCTCTTTGGGCTGATGGATCGCTTTCAAGAGATTAACCCTTATTATCCCTTCCGTGACCTTTCCAGTCCTTCCCTTGAAGTAAAATATCTGGCTTTTTTAATCAAAAAAGGACTCGGAGAGGCCTTGGTTAAAAAATTAGCCCCGACCAATCTGCCGATCGTAACCACTTATTTCGCGGTGGCCATCGCCGCCGACGCGAAGGGTTATTCTCAAGTATATCTGCTGGTGACCGATACCGATATTCATCGGGTATGGGTCCCTAAAAACCCCGCCGCCAGCAGAATAATTTACTTATCCCCCTGCGGCCATGTGATTAAACGCCTTCGGGAATATGGAATTAAAGATGAGCAAATCATCCTGACCGGTTTTCCCCTCCCCAAGGAAAACCTGGGCGGTCCCGACTTGGAAGTTTTAAAACAGGATCTGGCCCAACGCCTTAATTATCTTGATCCCAAAGGACGTTTCCGCGCCATCCATCAGGTGGAAGTGGAGCATTATTTACGCCCCGAAAACTATAACATTCAATTTAACCGTACTTTAACGCTGACTTTCGCGGTGGGAGGCGCCGGAGCTCAGAAAGACATCGGAGCTAAAATCTTAAAAAGTTTGAGTAAAAAAATCAAGGACGGCGAAATCCGGTTAAATCTGGTGGCCGGACTCCGTGAAGATGTAAATGAATATTTTCAAACGGCCGTAAAAGAAAACGGTTTGGAGGAAACGCTCGGATGGGGCGTAGATATAATTCATGACTTGGAACGGGAAAAATATTTTCACCATTTTAACAGGGTCCTTAGAACCACCGACATTTTATGGACCAAACCCTCCGAACTGTCCTTCTATTCGGCCTTGGGGCTCCCGATTATCATCGCGCCGCCCCTCGGGTCCCACGAACATTGCAACAAAAAATGGATCTTGCAACACCAGGCCGGTTTTCCCCAGGAGAAGCCGGAATATTGTTCGGAATGGCTCTTTGATCTCTTAAACGACGGCCGCTTGGCGCAAGCCGCCTGGGACGGCTTTTTAAACGGGCGTAAATGCGGCACTTTCCAAATCGAAAAATTGCTTGCAACCGGGACGATCACCCGCGATTTATCGCCGCTCAAACGTTAAATTTTTAAGAACAGCCCAGAATTCTTGGTCCGCCGGGGGTTTTTCAAGCAGGTCCGCTTCAGCGGCGGTAAACCATTTGACTTGGCGGCATTGCAACGGCCTCGGCCGGCCATTCCTAAGCGCGCATTGGAAATAAAGAAGCACCAATTGACGGCCGTTTTGGAGGTTCGAAACCACATCCAAGATCCGCCCCACTTCGACCTCAACGCCCAGTTCCTCTTGGATTTCCCGCTTTAAGCAGGCCCGGGGATCCTCGCCCGGTTCGACTTTGCCGCCGGGGAATTCCCATTTGCCCGCTTCGGCGCCGTCGGAACGTTGGGCCATTAGGAACAAATCATCTTTCATGATTACAGCAGCGCTTACCAGAATTTGATTCATTTTAAACCTCGATCACGGCGGTCAGTCGTTCCAGCAATGAACCGGATTCCGTACCGGAGCCCAAGGACAAACCGGAGACAACCACTTGTTTGACTTTGACCCGTTCTTCTTTATTCTCCGCTTTCCGCCGAAAGTTATAACAACCATGAATCGCGTAAAACTCGCCTTGATATTCTCCGAGAAAAAACATTACGTGATCGGAAGTAAAAAGCAGCGAACCGGGGGATACGGTTTTTAAACGGATCATGCGCCGCGCAAGGTCCATCCCGGTTAAAACGGTCCGTTTTTTCCCGGCGGCCAGTTGTTCCTGGGAATTCCGGGGCGGTTTAAAACCGATTGACCGCAATACATCCCTAACCAGGCGCGAACAATCACGGCCGTAACCCTCCAGGTCATGATCGCCCCAGGCGTAGCGACAGCCCAGGTATTTAAAAGCTTGCCAGATTAAATGATGCGCCGTCCGGGGCAAATGATCCCGGAACTCTCCCCCGGTGACAAGGCCGGTTTTAAACTTTAAATACCCGCTGGAATCCCTTCCGGGAACCAAGGCCAGCCGGCGGCGTTCATCGTCCGACGGAAAGGAAGAACCCATGCTGACGCCGATAACGCCGTCCTCCATCCTGATCACCGGATTGGGATCGATCGCGGTCAATTTACGACCGGCATTTTGAAAGCCCAGGATTTCGTTCCGGGAACCGATTCCGATATTATCCCGCTTAACCCATCCGGTTCCGGCGTCGCTGACCACCCCGAACCAGGCGCGGTCCGGCGAACCGCCGCAGATCAACAAGGCGTCTCCGGGATCGAGTCCGCTCAATTGATTTCGATCCAGGTCCGGTTCGCCCTTGGTCGAAAAAAAGGGGGCGTCCCGGGGTAATAGTTTTAAATCGGCGGTTTTGGTCAGCAAACCGTATTCGTATCGCTCCCACCAGTCGCAACCTTCCAGAACGCGCTCCGGCGCCAATGCCGTACCGTCCCCGTTGTAAAGCGCGCCCGATTGCCGCCGGACGGTTTCAAGGTAGCTTGCTACAGCTAAGTTAATAGGCGGCGACGAGTTGGGCTCGATCCAACCGGCCTCAAGCTCAATATCCCGAAAACGGGCCGTCCAAAACTCCGGGAGCAGCATCTCTTCGGCCACCCCCGGCAATAACAGCGCTTCCGAAAACGATAAACGCATTGAACTCCCCTTTCGGCATATAACCTTTCAACTTTTTTCTTAATGTCATAACTTAATTATATGCCGGGGCGGGGAGGCGTTTTCCCCACGAAAGTCTATGTCAATTTGAACATTTGGAACTGCTTTTTACCCTTTTTCAAAAGTAATTTTCCGTCTTGAAAGTCGGAAGCCTTGATCGCCCGGTTAAAGTCGGTCACCCGCTCCTCTCCAAGGGAGATCCCTCCTTGGATGACCAGTCGCCGGGCCTCGCTTTTGGAAGCGGCCAACCCCGCCGTCACTACCAGGTCGACAATTGTAAGGCCCTTGGCTAATTCGGTTTGGGGAAGCTCGATGGCGGGCAGATCGTCCCGGTTTCCGGCGCCGCCAAAAAAGGCCGCCGCTGCGGCTTCGGCCTTGCGGGCCTCCTCCTCGCCATGAACCAGTTTGGTTACTTCATAAGCCAGCACCTTTTTGGCCTCATTAATCTCCTGATCTTTCAAAGCTCCCAGACGCCGGATTTCATCCATGGGCAGGAAGGTATAAAGCCTTAAGAATTTCTCCACATCCTGATCTTCGGTATTACGCCAATATTGGTAAAACTCATAAGGACTGGTCTTCCCGGGATCAAGCCAAACCGCCCCGGCCTCGGTCTTCCCCATTTTTTTCCCACTGGCGGTGGTCAATAACGGGAAGGTAATCCCATAGGCTTCCTGACCTTCCAAACGCCGGATTAAATCCGCTCCGGCGAGGATATTGGACCACTGATCGTCCCCACCCATCTGCAGCTTGCAGCCGTATTTCCGGAAGAGGGTCAAAAAGTCGTAAGACTGGAGCAACATGTAGTTGAACTCAATGAAGGACAGTCCCTTTTCCATCCTTGCTTTAAAGCACTCGGCGGTCAACATCCGGTTCACCGAGAACTGGGAACCGATTTCCCGCAAGAAATCAATATAATTCAGTTTTAACAGCCATTCGCCGTTATTGATCATTAAGGCCCGGCCGTTTTCAAAATCAAGAAAGCGGGAGAGCTGTTTTTTAAAACAGGATGCATTTTGGTCGATGGTTTCTTTGGTAAGCATCTTCCGCAAATCCGTCCTCCCGCTGGGGTCGCCGATCATTGCCGTGCCGCCGCCGATAATGGCGATGGGACGGTGCCCGGCTCGCTGCATATGGGCCATGGCCATCACCGGCAACATATGGCCTACATGCAAGCTATCGGCGGTGGGATCGAATCCCACATAGAAAGTAACCTGCTCTTTCTCCAAAAGCTCGTATAATGGTTCTTGATGGGTGGTTTGTTTAACAAACCCGCGCTCTTCCAAAATTTTGATTACGGACATGCTGTAACCTCCTTATTTATTAGTCGAAGCTTTGCGGGTAATAGTGGCCGGAAGACAGGAGTCAGGAGTCAGCATTGAATTGTTTATGCTCCGAACCAAAAAACTCTAAATAATTGTTCCAGGTTTTTATTTTCTGAATAGTCTCCTATCCTGTTGTATATTCCCCAAAGCCAATCCCCAATAATGACTCCTACTTTTAAATTACTGGCTCCTGTCTCCTGACTACTGACCACTGATTTCCGACCACTGTCTCCTCTAACAAAAAACCCCTCATCCAATATAAGGACGAAGGGCCGTGGTACCACCTTATTTCACGCGCCGAACCGCTCAGCGCGCCTCGAACCGCGATAATGGGCGGATCCATTTAAACCTACTTCCCGCTCCGGGTTTCGGCCAAAGGCTCGGGAGGGTAATTCGCCAGTCGCGTCCGACGGGTTTGCAGCGCCACCCGTTCTCTGTTGTCACCGCGGTTGGGTTAATCGACTCCGTCATGGCCGTTTTGAGATATAAATTTGAAAAGTATTATATCACTTTATTGGAGAAGAGGCAACCAAGATTTCAAAGCCAAAAATCTTGGAATTGTTTTTGATTTCGGACCAAATATTCTGATTCCATGATAAAGTTCAAGGAATGAATGGGGAAAAAAGAGAAATAGTATCTTGAAGAAAAACGCCGAAACGGTCTTACCAAAACAGTTATCAATTTAAATTAAATGGAGGGATCTTTAATGCTCGTGACCACCACCCCCAATATTGAAGGCAAAACCATCAAGGCCTATCATGGTATAGTAACCGGCGAAGCCATCATCGGGACGAATATTATCCGCGATTTCTTCGCCGGAATCACCGATGTAATCGGCGGCAGGTCCTCGGCTTATGAAAAAAAATTGGCCCAAGCCCGTGAAATCGCCATTAAAGAAATGTCCGGCGAGGCAAAGAGGTATGGCGCCAACGCTGTAGTAGGAGTAGATCTCGACTACGAGGTAATCCGGGAAGGAATGTTAATGGTCACCGCCAGCGGGACCGCGGTTTCTTTCGAATAAACCTGTAAAAAAACGGGCCTGAATAGGTCCGTTTTTTATCCGAACCACGCTAAAGAATGGCGTCCTTTAACATTATCCGAGCACTGGAAAGACGTAGTCTTACTTTTTAGGAACCAAACTTCCGTCGTTTTTCAAAATATGCCTTTCCGGAACAACCCCCCTGACCATAGTCAAAGGATAAACAATACTTTCTCTTCCAATGATCGTCCCCGGATTCAAGACCGCATTACAGCCTATCTCGGCAAAATCCCCGATTAAGGCCCCGAATTTTCTTAATCCAGAGTCCAAACTTTCTCCGTTTCCCACCGCGATTCGAACGTTATCTTTAGCGGACTTAAGGTTGGATAAGATCACTCCCGCTCCCAAATGGGCCTTATAGCCAAGAATTGAATCGCCTACGTAATTAAAATGGGGCGCCTCAACTTTATCAAAGAGCAAGGCGTTTTTTAGTTCGGTAGAATTCCCGACTACCACTTCGTTTCCGATGATTACATTTTCCCGGATAAAGGCCGCATGCCTGATCTCGCAATCGTATCCGATAATCGCCGGTCCCTTGATCTGCGCCGAAGCGTCAATCTCAGTCCCTTTGGCTACCCAAACGCCGCCGGCGACTTGCTCAAAATCCGGCGGTAAATGCTCCGCCAATTCCTTGATGAATTCTTTAATCTTCGGCAAGACTTCCCAGGCATATTCCACCGCGGCGAAAATATCCGGAACTATGGTATGAGGCCTCTCGAAAAGGTTCTTTGCGTAGAATAACGAGTTGATGCGCTCCACCCCTTTGTTCTCGCTTAAGTTCCGCGGTTAATTTTTAGCAAAAAGCCGGATTAACAAAACGGTTTTCAAAAAACCAACGCGGCGCGGCCGTTAATAATTTGTTGGTCTGATTATAAAGTTGCCGCATACATTATTTAAAGACGGCAAATTTATTTTTACGACTTTACTTAATTATTATAGTATAATTCAGGCCAAACTTTCCATAAAAAAATTTTTTGCGACCGATTTTAGTCCGTGCTTCCGGGGTGGATTCCGTCCCCCACGTTTAAAAACCTGAGCCTAATAATCGGAGCCGAACCGGATTTCGGTTAATCCCGCCGGATCCGGGTTAAAATGAAATGAGTTTAAAACGCTTATCAAGCTTATCTAAAATTGGTGAAAAAATGATTATCCGGTTTATTTCAAAGGTATTCCCCTTAGTCTCAAAAGAACTGAATTTCTGGATTTCCAAAGCGGAACAAATACCCGACTGGGAATTGCGGGTTCAAGCTTTATCAAGCATTCGGGCGAAAAAGTTTCATGCCCAGGGCGGCGGCGTCTACGCTTTATATACCGGCTCCGCCATACCGGATACCGTCCGGTTCATCGTCGCCCTCCAGACAATCAGCGATTATCTCGATAATCTTAGCGATCGGGCCGGGGTAACCGATGAATCGGCTTTCTTCCAGCTTCACCTGGCCATGTTGGACGCCGTCGATCCGGCACGTCCCGTATCCGATTACTATCGCGAGTATCCTTTTAAAGAAGATCGAGGGTACCTTGAAAAATTAGTAACGATCTGCCGCCGGCAGATTGAAAAACAACCCTCCTACCGGGTGGTCCTGCCGAAAATCACCGCCTATGCGCGGCGCTATTCCGAATTGCAATCCCTCAAGCATTTAGCCCCGGAAATACGCGAAGCCCGTCTTAGCGAATGGGCGCGGCAAAAACTCGCTTCCCGGTTCCCCATCCATTGGTGGGAATACGCCGCGGCTACCGGTTCAACTTTGGGCATGTTCCTTCTGTATGCCGCATCGGCCGATCCGGCGCTAACTCCGGAGACGGTAGAGGCCATCGACCGCGCCTATTTCCCCTGGGTCACCGGTCTGCATATTCTGCTGGATTATTTTATCGACGCTCAAGAGGACCGGGAAATGGGAGATTACAATTTTACCTCCAAATATCAAAACCAAGCCGAACTCCTTAACCGGCTGAGGTTTTTGATCGAACAATCAACTCAAGCCTGCCGGGCCCTTCCCCGTCCCTCCTTTCATTTAACCGTAATCCGGGGGCTTTTGGCGCTGTATCTTTCCGACCCCAAAGCCCTTGACCCCTGCCGTAAAGAAGTCAGTTTGGAGCTGATCCGCCGGGGCGGGGCTAGATGCCGTTGGTACCACCGCTGTTGCGGATTGCTGAGGATGATAAAAATCATCTAACGGTTTAGCCATCCCCTTCAAATACCGACCGCTTCCGGCTTTGTCCCTAATACCCCGCTGCTTCTTGATCAATTGGCCCGCGCCTGCAACATATAAGTCAAGTCGCTTAAAAACCGGCGTTGCGAGCTGTCGGCGAAACCGCTCAATATCTTTCGCGCCTCTTCCAAATGGGCGGCGCCGATCGCGAAGGCCCGTTCGATCGCTCCGGATTCCCGCAGCGTGGACTCGATCCGTTCCAGTTGGGCGCGGTTGAATTCCCTTTCTTTGATAACCGTATTAATCCAATCCCGGTATCCTTCCTCCTTTAAAAGCAGGGCCAAGGGCAGGGTGATGTTCCCCTTGGTCAAGTCGGCATATTTCGCTTTGCCCATCTTGGCTTCGTCGCCGCAGAGATCCAGAATGTCGTCGGTTATTTGAAAGGCCAACCCCAGGTTTAATCCGAACCTTCCGATCGTCTCCGCTTCGGATTCCGGCGCGCCGGCGACCAAAGCCCCCGCTTTGCAGGAGGCTTCCAGTAAAACAGCGGTTTTTTTGGTGATCCGCTCATAATACCGCTCCAAACTCACTCCGGTGTTAAATTGATCCGCGGCTTGCAATATTTCTCCCCGGCACATTTCTTGGACCGCCTGAGCCATAATTTCCAAGGTCTTTACTAATCCGGTCTCCGCGAGAACCCCGAAGGCTTTGGCGAAAAAAAAGTCCCCGCCCAGTACGGCGCGGTGGCAACCCCAATTTTTTTGCGCCGTGGGCCGGTTGCGCCGGAGTTCCGATCCGTCGATCACATCATCGTGGATTAAGGAAGCCATGTGAATCAATTCCACGGCGACCGCGGTCCTTTTTAAGGCTTCCGAGGGGGCGCCGAACATTAAACCGCTGTACCAAACCAATAAAGGCCGTACTCTTTTTCCACCCGCATTCAAGCTATGGAGGCCGATATCGCGGATCGTTCCCCGGCCGTCGTCGACGACCTTCGTCAGTTCCGCCTCAATCATGACGGCGACCTCTAATGAAGAAGAGTCCCAGACAATGCTTTGTAATTCGGATGAACGTTCGGAGGTTAAAGTTCCCATGATTATCAAATACCCTCGATTGATTTTAGTTATTAATATTAATATAATTCCCAAGGACAACGGCTTTATTTATTTAAGACACGAAACCCGGCAAACCGATTGACCGGTTTTTTAAACGCAAAAAAAAGCGGACCCTTTTCCGGAGGTTTAATCATTAGAGCCGATACCGGACGTAAATTTAAGATCATTACGGCCCAAATTCCAATTCAAGTAAAAAGTATCGCCGCAGATAACGAATATTATAAAAACCGCTTACCTGCTTAAATGATCCAATGAAGAAAACTTTACACTTCGGGTAAATTTGCGATATAATTGAAATATTAATGAAACTAGGGGGTGCTTTTTTGAAAAGGTTATTTGGGATATCCTTGATCCTCGGATTAATTCTGGTATTGGCCTCGGGTTGTTTCCAAGCGAAGCAAGTTCTTAACGTCGGCACCGACGCCACCTATGAACCCTTTGAATACATTGACGAATCAGGCAATTATGTCGGCTTCGACATGGAATTGATTAAAATGGTCGCCGACGAGCTGGGAATGGAATTGAAAATCCATAATGTCAACTGGGATGGGATCATTCCCGGACTGATAAACGGTAATTACGACTGTTTAATCTCGGCGATGACAATTACCGAGGAGCGTCAAAAGCAGATCAGTTTTTCCGACCCGTACTTCTCAATTAAACAGGTAATCGTCGTCAAAACCGATAACGATGCTATTAAAGGCCCGGCCGATCTAGCCGGCAAAACCGTAACCGCTCAAATCGGCACCACCGGGGATCTTTACGCCAGTAAGATCGCCGGCGTCAAAATGAAACGATTTGATACCAATCCCCAAGCCGTGCAAGAATTGCTCAATAACAACGCCGACGCTGCTGTAATGGATGATTTGGTGGCTTCTGAAGCAATAAATAAAAACCCCGACTTGAAAATGATTGAAATTACCGATGCGGAGGTCGAATATTACGGCATCGGCGTCAAAAAAGAAAATACCGAACTGCTTGAAAAAATAAATAAAGCTTTGGAAACCCTGAGAAATAATGGTAAGTTAGCCGAATTGGAACAAAAATATAAATCCGGAGATTAACTGGAATTCAGAATACGGTCAAATGGCTAAATTTAGCCGTTTGACCGTATTGCTTTTTTCAGGAAAAAAAAGGGTGTTTATCGTGAAACATTATTATTGCCAATTTTTTGTAATTTTATTCCTATTATTAGGAATATTTATCTTTTGGGAATCTATTCCAGCTCTGGGAGCTGAATTAACGGTTAATTCCAACCCGCCGGGGGCGCGGATCTGGTTGGACGGCATCGATACCGGGCAAACAACGCCCCATACTTTCCGGAATATCGAAGAAGGAACGCGCCGGCTCGAACTCAGAAAGCCCCCCAAATACCGGAATGAAAAACGCAAGGTAACCGTTAAATCCGGGGTAAATAAAGTTGAAATCGCGATTCCCGAGACCTCTCTCTATTATATGTGGCTTAGCCTGCCCGCTCTGTTGTTGGGAACGCTAATGACCCTCTTTTTAACTGTTGTCGCCGTGTTCAACGGCATTCTCATCGGTACCTTCGCCGGAGTGGCCCGGGTGATTCATAACAAAGTCATTAACATGCTCTCCGGGATCTATGTTGATTTTATCCGCGGCACGCCGCTGCTGGTCCAGATTTTTATGATTCACTTCGGTTTACCGCCTGTTTTGGGCTTGCTTTTTAATAACGGACAACCCATTCCCCTCAACCCTTTTATATCCGCTTTATCAGCCTTAAGCATCAACAGCGGCGCCTATGTGGCCGAAATTATCCGGGCCGGTATCCAATCGATCGACCGGGGCCAAATGGAAGCCGCCCGTTCCTTGGGAATGACATACCGCCAGGCGATGCGGTACGTTATTCTCCCCCAGGCTCTAAAGCGGGTGATTCCGCCCTTGGGAAATGAATTCATCGCCATGCTCAAAGATTCTTCGTTGGTCTCGGTGATCGGGATGGAAGAGTTGGTTCGCAAAGCGCAAATCATTATCACCCGCACTTATCGTCCGACTGAAACCTGGCTCGAGGTCGCTCTGCTCTTTCTGGTGATGACCATCCCCTTTACCCGGATCGTCGCCCGCCTGGAGAGGAGGCTGAAAGTCGATGATTAAAGTGGAAAACCTCCATAAACGCTTTCATCACCTGCATGTCTTAAAAGGAATCAACGTTGAGGTCAGCCGGGGCGAAGTGGTTTGCGTTATCGGACCCAGCGGTTCCGGAAAAAGCACCTTCTTACGCTGCCTTAACTTGCTGGAAAAGCCGACCGCCGGCAATATTTATATTGAAAACCTGGAGGTAACCGACCATTCCCGGATCGATGTCAATGAAGTCCGCGCCGAAGTGGGAATGGTTTTTCAAAAGTTTAATCTGTTCCCCCACATGACTGCTTTGGAAAATATCACCCTGGCGCCGGTCAAAGTCAGGGGCCTCTCCCTCGAAGAAGCGACCGCCAAAGCTTATCAACTATTGGATCGGGTCGGACTGCGTCATAAGGCCGATGCCTATCCCGACCATCTTTCCGGAGGCCAGCAACAAAGAATTGCCATCGCCCGGGCGCTGGCGATGCATCCGAAAGTGATGCTCTTCGATGAACCCACTTCGGCGCTGGATCCGGAGATGATTCAGGAAGTTTTGGACGTCATGAAGGATTTGGCCAGGGACGGCATGACTATGCTGGTGGTCACCCATGAAATGGGCTTCGCCAAAGAAGTCGCTCAGCGCGTTCTGTTTATGGACGAAGGAGAAATCATCGAAGCGGGACCGCCGCTCCAATTGTTCACCAACCCTCAGAATGAGCGGACCAAGCAATTCTTAAGCAAAATCTTGTGATCCCTCCCCGGCGGATATTATATTTACCGGTAGTTATTCCGCCCTTTGAGGTAATATAAATAATAAGGAAGCGGAATATTTGAGGAGGAAAAAAAGTGCGCATTATTCTCACCGGCGGGGGCACCGCCGGCCATATCACTCCGAATATCGCCCTGATTCCGGAGTTAAAGCGGCGCGGTTTTGAGATTCATTATCTTGGGACCCAAACCGGAATGGAACGCCGGTTAATCGAACCGCTCGGAGTGGCTTATCACGCGATCCGCGCCGGAAAGTTCCGCCGTTATTTAAATCTGAAAAACTTGACCGATCTTTTTCAAATTATGCGCGGCTTTGCCGATTCAGCCGCCATAATCAACCGTCTCCGGCCGGAAGCCGTTTTCAGTAAAGGCGGTTTTGTCTCCTCTCCGGTGGTTTGGGCCGCCTGGCTGCTCCGGGTTCCGGTGATAATTCACGAATCGGACCTCACCCCGGGTCTGGCCAATAAATTGTCGATCCCTTTCGCCAACAAAGTATGTTACACTTTTCCGGAGACCGCGGGATATCTGCCGCCCGCCAAAGCGATCTTAACCGGGCTGCCGGTAAGGGAAAACTTGCTGCGCGGCGACCCCGCCGCCGGAAGAAGAATTTGCGGTTTCAGCGATCCCAAGCCGGCGTTGATGGTTATCGGCGGCAGTCAGGGTTCCGTACTGCTTAATAACGCCGTCCGGGAGGTATTGACGCAACTCAGGGAACGGTTCAACATCTGCCATATTTGCGGTAAAAACGGCGTCGATCCGGCTCTCAATAATCTTGACGGTTATCAACAGTTCGGCTATGTAAATGAAGAATTGCCCGATTTACTGGCAATGGCTGATCTGGTGGTCTCCCGGGCCGGCGCCACCACCCTCTTTGAACTGCTGGCCTTAAAAAAACCCCACCTGCTGATCCCCTTGTCCAAACAAGCCAGCAGAGGCGATCAAATCTTGAACGCCCGCTCCTTTGAAAAGCAGGGATTCAGCAAGGTCTTACCCGAAGAGGAGTTAACCGGCGCGACTTTGATTCGCAACATCAACCAAGTTTATGAGTCACGCGCCAAATATAGCGAAGCGATGCGCCAAAGCAGATTCGCCAACGGCATTGAGGCGGTAATCGCCGTGATTGAGGCGGTAATTAAATCCAAAAGTAAATCTTGATAACGACCAAGCGAAATCATACATCATTTAACGTTTCAATCGGCCGCGGCCGGTTTAGGGGTATAGTGAAAACCGGGCCGGCAAGAAATATTTCGGGTTAGGGAATTTATCGACCGCGATCACGTTACCTATAGAAAAGATTCTCCGAAAAGGAGGGCTTAGGATGTTGAACCGGCTTAAGCAAAAATGGCAACAGTCTCCGGTTTTAATCACTACGCTGATTGTTTTATTGTTGTTGTTAATCGGCGGTGTCATTTTAGCGTCTTATGCTATTTTGACGACTTCAACCAATCGAAATTTTAGCGATTCCCGATACGGCCTCTATAGAGAAGGACCCCGACCCAATCCGGTGGTATCCGAAGCCTTTAAAACCGCGAGTTTCGCACCCGATGCGGCCTCCGGAGAAAAATCCGGTCTCAAGATCATTAAAACCGCCACTCTCCGGTTTCAGGTCAAGGATTTTCAAACAAGCCGCTCGGCGATTGATGATCTTATCAAACGCTACGGAGGTTATATCACCTCCGAAAACCAGCACAACGCCAGCGACCGGATCGAAAGCGCGATTGTGATCCGGGTCCCGGCAGCCAATTTGGACCAATTGCTCGATTCCCTTCAAGGCCAAGCCGCTTATCTGGATTATAAAAACATCGAAGCCAGCGACGTGACCGTGGAGTTCGTCGATACGGAAGCCCGGTTGAAAGCCAAACGCGAGGTGGAACAGAGATATCTGGCGGTCTTGAAACAAGCGGCGTCGGTTAAGGACATTTTGGAGGTTGAGTCCCATTTAGGCAAGATCAGGGAAGAAATCGAAGCCACTGAGGGAAGATTGCGCTATCTCAAAGACCAGGTGGAATACAGCACCGTTAATTTAACTATTTATCAGCCAATCCACCGTTTACCCAGAACTGAAAGCGGGTTTTGGAGTAAACTCGGCAAATCCCTAGTCAACGGTTGGAACGGATTATTGAACTTTATAATCGGTATTACCGCTCTCTGGCCGTTGCCGGTAATAGTTGGCGCCGGATTGGCGGGTTATCGTTTTTGGAGAAAAAAGCGGGCTGAGTAGGAATAAAGGTTAATAATGAAAGATCGTTCCCAGTTCCCAGTTCACAACTGAAGGTCGGTTTTGAAGGCTAGTTGCCAGTTCCCATTTCATGGTTGGAAGTTGATTTTGAAAGCTAGTTCCCAGTTCCCTGTTGAGGGATGGTTTTGACGGCCTAACTGCCGGTTTCCAGTCAAAACGAATTGGCTGATTAACTCATTGATACTGGGAACGAAGCTCGAAAGTATCACCCAAATTGTTTTCAACCGGGAACGAAACCCCGGAGCATCACCAGAATTGTTCATAACTGGTTACTGGGAACGACACCTAGGAGCCTCAGGTTGGCAGTTTAAAGCGTGATTAAGTGGATTTTAGGAGTAGAATCATTCAAGTTTCTTAATAACATTTTTTATTATATTTAATACCTGCCGGGCGTTATTTATAATTTCTTCGGCTCTTTCCTGGCTGACTTGAACAAATTCGGAGTAATCCGATTTTTGCCGTTCGTTAAACGCGTCACGTAGCATCATTGATACTTCCAGCGGTAATATTTTTGTATGGACAAACTCCCGATCAATAAGAGTCAAAACTCCAGTGTGTTTAGAAGAACCGAGTTTTTTGTGATAAGTAAAGCTAAAGCGGAATAAAACATTGCATAGTAGGCCCGATTTACAACACCGTTCCATTCTTCATATTCCGCCAGTATTTCAGCTTGCCGTAAAGTCCGTTCCGCTTGTTCCAAACGATTTTGGACAAGCGCGGCTTGATCTTTATTCATAAAGTAATTCCTTCCTGATTAATAGCCTTTATAAAGGGAGATTCCCGGAGCGGCGAATTGTACCAAGCTTCTGGGGTATATTCTACAGTTGTGATAATTAATTGATGCTTAAACCCTACTTCCCAAGCCAAACGACTAATCCGCGCCTCAATCTCCGGAGAGGTTTCCCGAAGAATCAAACAAACATCCAGATCGCTTTCAGGCGTGAAGTCACCCCTGACGCGGCTTCCAAATATTCTAATTTCTTCGAGTGGAATTTGATTTGCCAGTAAATTATCTTTAAATTCTTCGGCTATTTGCCGATCAAAGTGATTTAACATAGCCTTTCTCCCAAGAAAGTTGTTTAGGCTTCTATATTTATAGTACCAAATTTAGTCATTATTTACTAGTAGAGTCTAAGTCATATGCGATTTAACCTTCTCGTTACTGGTTATGCGTGGAAACCAAACTCAAAACGAATGATCGTTGCCAGTTCATAGCTGGAAGTTGATTTTGAAAGCTAGTTCCCAGTTCCCTGTTCACAGCTGAGGGGCAGTTTTGAAGGCTAGTTTCCAGTTCACTACTGAGGGATGGTTTTGACGTCCTAACTGCCGGTTTCCAGTTAAAA
>JAAYHS010000067.1 GCA_012735315.1 Bacillota bacterium
ACAACAAAAAAGCCACCCTCACGGGCAGCTTAAACTAACGATTATCGATTATCAATCAAGTATGATCTCTTGTTTACTTCACCAACTCATAGGCATCTCTGGCGATCAACAACTCCTCATTGGTGGGAACCACCATTACCGTAACCTTGGAACGGGATTTACTGATGATCGCTTCCTTGCCTTGAAGGCCTTCGTTCTTTTTAGCGTCAAAAACGATCCCCATGTGAGTCAAATGTTTGCAGACATCTTCCCGAACCATATAATCATTCTCACCGATTCCGGCGGTGAAGACCAAAACATCCAATCCGCCCAAAATGGCATAATAAGAACCAACATATTTAACCAATCTTTGAATGAAGATATCATAAACGTCCTTAGCCCGTTCATCGCCGTCCCGGCGGGCTTTTTGAATATCGCGCATATCGCTGTAACCGGTCATCCCCAGAAAACCGCTCTTTTTATTCATCAAAGTATCGACATCATTGGGGCTTAAATTAAGTACGTTTTGGAGAAACGGCACAATTGCCGGATCGATATCGCCGCAACGGGTACCCATCACAAAACCCTCCAACGGAGTAAACCCCATCGAAGTATCGAAGCATTTGCCGTCTTTAATCGCGGCCGCGCTGCTGCCGTTGCCCAGATGCAACGTAATCATCTTCAATTTGCTTAAATTTTTGCCGAGAATTTGGGCGGCCCGTTGTGAAACATAACGATGGGAAGTACCATGAAAACCATAACGGCGAACGCGATATTTTTCATAATATTCATAAGGTAGGGCATATAAGAAGGAACTGCGGGGCATAGTCTGGTGAAATGCGGTATCAAAAACGGCTACTTGAGGAGTATCGGGCATTAGTTGGCGACAAGCCTTAATTCCCATAATATTGGCGGGCATATGTAACGGCCCTAGCTCCTTCAAACTCTCCAAGACTTCAATGTCCGATTCCTTAACGAGGATTGCTTTGGAGTAAATTTCGCCTCCGTGGAGCACCCGGTGGCCGACTGCTTTAATTTGATCAAGTGATTGCACAATCCCCCGCTCGGAATCGGTCAGAAATTCGATTACCGCTTTTAAAGCTTCGCTGTGGTCGGTGATACGCTCTTCAAGGGTGATTTTATCACCGTTCTTGAGCCGGTGGGTGACAACCGCCTTGCCGTTGGTGCTGCCGATCCGCTCCACCAATCCGTAGGCCAACACCTCTTCGTTAAGCATTTGATAAAGTTTGTACTTCAAGGATGAACTGCCGCTGTTAAGAACCAAAATAAGCACAATAAATCCTCCAAACATCAATATTAATAACTACCTGGGTAGTCAAGATTCCGTCACATCTTAATTATAATCGCGTAAAAACCGGTTTGCAATCATCTTAACAAAATCATAATATTAAAATGACATAAATCCTTCATTATCCGCTATTTTAGAACCATAACCAACCAAAAATGGTTTAACTTGTACCAAAAACCCCCGGGTGAAGTTCAACAATAAAAAATATTTCTAAAAACTCGCGTAAATCCACTCAAAAAATGGGTTATTTAAAACCCATTTAAAATCTTAA
Organism: Bacillota bacterium; assembly: GCA_012735315.1. Lineage (GTDB taxonomy): Bacteria > Bacillota > UBA4882 > UBA8346 > UBA8346 > JAAYHS01. The sequence goes on from JAAYHS010000067.1 coordinate 1,560, forward strand.
CCTTTCCAGTTTAAATCCGAAATCCTCGGCAAACTTTTTACCGTAAAACTTCATGATTTTACTCTGATATATCTCATGCTTTACGTACTCCTTGGCGATTTTAACGAGGCCATAATTGGTGGTCCAGGCCATTCCGGAAGGATGCTCAATCACTCCCAAAAGCGCGGTGGCCTCATCGGTCACTATCACCATCACCCGTCCGCGGTGTTCTTCTAAAACCTGGGCCTCAAATCCATGGTGATAAAAATCACCGAAATCGGGGCATTTTCTGCCGCAGATAACACCGTAGATCTTTATTCCCCGGCCGTAAGCCTTAATCAGTTCAGACTCAATCTGCCGGTACTCCTCATCCCATAGAAAAACCACCAACTCGCAGTTCGACTCGCGAATCAACTCATTGGCTTTCTGAATTACCGCTTGATACCCGTTGATATTGAAGATATACTCGCCGTATTGATTAGAAAACAATTCCTGAAATGATTCGGTTAGTTTTTCCAGGGAAGCATCATATTCGTTCCTCAAACCACGAAAAAGCTTTTCCGGAGATACCGGCAGATATTTAAGCGGATCCCCGGCCAGGGTAATCACCAGGTTGCGCTCTTTCAACTTCTCAATCGTTTCATAAATTTTAGCGGTGGGAACACCGGAATTCTTTGCCAGTTCGTAACCGGTGACCGGATTTTTTCTAACCAAACCGATATATGCTTTAGCTTCATAAGTGCTAAAGCCGAATTTGGCCAACTCCCTAATGATCTCCTGAAGCATCTTTACAACCCGATTGAAGCCGCGCCTTGCTGCATGGCTGATAAACCGATAGTCACGAACTCGGCCAGACTCAAACCCAGTTCGGGTTCACACCGCATAATTTGTTCGCGATTGGCGCCCCTGGCAAATCCTTTTTCTTTAAAGCGGTTTAAAACGAATTCCGTGGTAACCGCCGCCAGTTTTTTGGCGGGAAGGATTAAAGCGGCCGCCACAATCAGACCGGTGAGGGGATCGGAAACATAAAGGGCCCGATCCATCCGGCTGACCCGGGGCAGTCCATGAACATGATTATGTACCTTTACCGCATAAACAACCTCCGGATCAACTCCAAGCTTTTCAAGTTCCGCGGCTGCCACCAGACTATGCCGTTGGGGATCGTCGGCGGTTTCGTCATAATCCAAGTCATGCAACAAACCGGCCAACCCCCACTTTTCCTCATCCTCTCCAAAATGCTCCGCCAGTTTCCGCATAATCATCTCCGCGGCCAACATATGGTTGCGTAAATTACGGTTCGATACTCTCTGCTGAACCAATTCCCAAGCCTGTTCCCGATTCATCATTACACCTCGAATATTTTAAAATTTTAATTCACCGTTAAAAAGTCGGCAATTGCCTCCGCCGTAGCTACGCCGTTTTGAGTAATAACTGCGGCCGCCTTGATTATTTTACCCTTTTTCTCAGTAATCCGCCCGGTCACGGTCAATTCCTCTCCAATCCGGGTCGGTTTTTTAAAAGAAACGCTCATCCGGGCGGTCACGGCTCGCAGATTGCGGGCAAGAACCACGTGGGCCATTGCTTCGTCCAGGATCGTACTGAGAATTCCCCCATGGACCAAATTAAGATAGCCTTGATGTTCCTTTGCGGGGGTAAAACGAGCGACTACTCCGTCGCTTTGATATTCGAACTTTAATTTCAGCCCGATTGGATTATCAGGGCCGCATGCAAAACAATATTGATCAATTTCCAAATTAAGTTCCATTTCTCTCTGCTCCAGTTTATCATAAAAAAGCGCTCCCTGAAAAGAGCAAACTTGGGCGAAGACCTCGCTCCCGTCCCCCAATGATAGGTCACGCTTTGACCTAGTTTTCATCCTTTCATGGTCCCAACCGCCGGAATGGGCGACCACCTAAAAAAGACCGGATCATCGACCCGGCCTCGCTTTTATTCGGACTCCACTTTAGTGTTGACTTTAAAGACCTCACACTGGTGACACATCTGGCGCTTATTCATAACCGAACCGTTGGGTGTGCCGTCGCCGCATAAAGTATCCGGGATCAGCCAACACTTTTCTTCCTTGCTTTGATAGGCCGGACAATTTACATAGTTACAATCCAATACCCGCCAGCACCTTTGGAAATTAGGATTCAACTTAAACCGTCCGACCAAAGCGGTAAGATTATCGGCCATCTCCACCAATTGAGCCGCCGATACCGCCAGGTTTTCCATATTAAGACGCTGTTGTTCCGTAGCGGCGGCAATCTGTTGCGTACCTTTCACGTTTTGTTTGGAGATCTCCGCTACCGCCTGCATGGTGCCGGTCATCTCCTGGCTGCTTGCCGCTTGTTGTTGGGCTGCCGCGGCAATTTCGTGAATGGTATTCACCGTCTGAGTAACCGACTGGGTAATAGCCAAAAATGATTCTTTAGCCGAAATGGCCAAAGTTGTTCCCTCGTCAACCGCCTTAGTACCGACTTCCATGGCTTCAACAGCCGCGGTTGTTTCTTTTTGAATCTCATTAATCATCGAGACGATCTGAATCGCCGAGTTGGTTGACTGTTCGGCCAATGCCCGGACTTCGTCGGCAACCACCGAAAATCCCCGGCCGTGTTCTCCCGCCCGGGCGGCTTCGATTGCGGCGTTTAAAGCCAAAAGGTTGGTTTGCCTGGAAATGCCGCGCATCACGTCCACGATTTTTCCAATTTCCATGGAACGCATACCCAGTCTTTTAACCACCGCGGCCGATTCATCCACGGTTTCTTTTAATTGAACGATCTTGGTGTGGACTTCTTGAATGATATCTTCGCCGATGCGGGCCCGTTCGGCTGCTTGCGTTGAAAAACTGGCGGCCTTTTGAGCCTCGTCGGCTACCTGTTGGGCGGTTTCAGCCATCTGTTGAGTTGCCAACACGGAAAGCTGGACGTTTTCATATTGTTGTTCGGTGGCCCGGCTCATCTGATCCATGGTGGTGGTAATCTCTTGAGTCGCTTGATTGGCATGCTGAGCCATGGTCGACATCTCCGAAGCCGCCAAAGCCAAAATCTCGGCCGAACTCAGGTTTTCCTGCAAGATAACCCGCAGTCGGTGCAGCATTTCATTTACCACTTTCGCCAACAACTCTAATTCATCTTTCGTTTTTATCTCCAAATCCCGGCTGAAATCGTTTTCGGACAACTGCTTTGAAAGCACCATAAATCTACGTATCGGGGAGAGCAAAATTTTATTGATCAACCCATTTCCGACAATAAAAAAAAGCAATAATAGAACGGATAAAAAGCCTAAACGCCATGTAAAGTTTTCCTCTAAGATTCTCAATTCAAGAAAAAAACCGGCAAATCCGACGCTAATTAACATCAACATCAAACTGGCGAGTATTTTGGTTTTAATACTGGTAAAGAATTTCAAACCGATTCCCCTCCCCATGTTGCCTAATTGCTTGATATTTCCCGATGCCAAGTAATCAACATTAACTCGAAATCACGAATTTGTTTGGGTAAGGTTAAAGTTGATCAGAATATCAGAATATAGTAAGATTTTTCGACATTTCTTGGTAAGATCCTTCTAAATCAAAGCTTTTAATTACCGTGAAACCGGCTTCGATTTGAATAAGTTCTCTTCTTACTTATATCGTTAAAAAAATCAAAATAGTTAAAGGTTATTTCAATATTTTGATTGCCAATTTAAAACAATGCTTAATGTTCAAAGACTTTGAAAAGTAAAAAAGGGCTTGTCGGCCCTTTTCAAATAAACTTATCATATATCTCACTCAAAATCAACAACACCCCAAAGATGATACCCAACCACATGGTAGCTTTGTCCAATAACTTTTCAAGTCCTTTATTTTTCGAGAAGAACAATTGTCCTCCGGAACCGATTGCGCCCAATCCTTCTCCTTTACTAGGCTGTAAAATTATTATTGTAACAAGCGCTATGCAGTCGATCAATAACAAGATCTGAAGAAATAATTTCAATGCTACACCTCCACCAAAGTCCTCAAGATATTTTAACACATTGGAGAAGGAACTACAAGTATTTATCCCTTACTTAACCTTGATATTGTAAAAAGCCTTCTTACCCGGATAAATCGCTTCCTCGCTTAAAAGGTCCTCAATCCGCAAGAGTTGATTATATTTAGCGACCCGGTCGGTGCGGGACGGGGCTCCGGTTTTGATTTGACCCGCATTGGTAGCCACCGCGATGTCGGCGATTGTGGCATCCTCGGTCTCACCGGAACGGTGCGATATAACCGCGGTATAACCGGCCCGTTTCGCCATTTCAATCGCATCCAGGGTTTCGGTAAGCGTCCCGATCTGGTTTACCTTAATCAAAATAGAGTTGGCGACGCCCAATCCGATTCCTTTACTAAGCCGTTCGGTATTGGTAACGAAAAGGTCATCCCCGACCAATTGGACCTTGTGACCGAGCCGCTCGGTTAACATTTTCCAACCGTCCCAATCCTCTTCAGCCATTCCGTCTTCAATGGAGATAATCGGATAGTTATCCGCCAACTCGCTCCAGAAATCGGCCATTTCAGCCGAAGTCTTCATGATATTCGATTTCCAGAAGTAATATTTGCCTTCCTCTCCTTTTTCCTTGGCGGCTTCCCATAATTCGGTGGAGGCCGGGTCCATGGCGATCATGATATCGCTGCCCGCGTTAAAACCGGCGAGTTTAACGGCTTCCATGATTACATCCAAAGCTTCCTGATTGCTTTTGAGATTCGGGGCGTATCCGCCTTCATCGCCAACGGCGGTGCTGTATCCTTTATCTTTTAATACTTTCTTGAGGGCATGAAAAATTTCCGCGCCCCAACGCAAACATTCGGCGAAACTCGGCGCTCCGACCGGCATGATCATGAATTCTTGCAGATCAACGCTGTTGTCGGCATGTTTACCACCGTTGAGAATATTCATCATCGGAACCGGCAATTCCTTGGAGTTAACACCGCCCAGATAACGGTATAACGGTAAATTCAGACTGGCCGCGGCCGCTTTCGCCACCGCCAAGGATACGCCCAAAATGGCGTTGGCTCCCAATTTCGCCTTATTAGGCGTGCCATCCAGTTCGATCATTACTTTGTCGACGGTTGCCTGGTCCAAAGCGTCAAGGCCGATCACTTCGGAAGCAATAGCGTCGTTGACATTATCAACCGCTTTTTGAACACCTTTGCCCAGGTAACGGCCTTTATCCCCGTCACGCAGCTCGACCGCTTCAAAAGCTCCTGTGGAAGCCCCGGAAGGCACCGCCGCTCTTCCAATACTGCCGTCGGCCAATTCAACTTCAACCTCTACGGTGGGATTGCCGCGGGAATCGAGTATTTCGCGTCCGTAGACATCGACTATTGTGGTCATTTTTATAGTTCCTCCCTTTATTTGTTGATCCATTATTTATCGTGCGCCATTTCAGTCAATTTTATTGAATTACTCAGGAAATACCTATTGTTTTAATCTTCCTCCGCGCCTCCGTGTCTCTGTGGCCAATAAATGAATTTGCCACGGAGACGCAGAGACACAGAGTTTAAAAACTAATTTTTCATCTGTGACTCCCGGTCCTATTTCATTTTTGGCGAACGATCAGACTGTACCCGGTCATCTCCTCGGGTTTGGGGATCCCGATCAAGTCCAACAGCGTAGGCGCCAAATCCGCTAATTGCCCCGGTCTCACTTGAATTGGTTCCTTGACTCCAATCACAATCGCCGGAACCGGGAAAGTAGTATGCGCCGTGTATGGTTCACCGGTCTGGTAATCCTTCATCATTTCGGCATTACCGTGATCCGCGGTTAAGATTACCGCGCCGCCTTTAGCCAGGACCACCGGTATCACCCTCGCCAAACAACGGTCCAACGCTTCCACCGCTTTCCGGGCCGCCTCCGGCACCCCGGTATGACCTACCATGTCGCAGTTGGCATAATTCATGATAATTACATCAAATTTATCCCCTTCGATCTCTTTCAAAACCGCGTCGGTGACCTCATAAGCGCTCATTTCCGGCTTCAGATCATAAGTGGGAACTTTGGGCGAAGGGATTAAAATCCGCTCTTCCAAGGGGAAGGGTTGTTCTTCGCCGCCGTTAAAGAAAAAGGTGACATGGGCGTACTTTTCGGTCTCCGCGATTCGCAATTGCTTCTTTCCGTTATTCGCCAATACCTCGGCTAAAATATTTTTCATCCGATCTTCCGGCGGAAAAAGCAACGGGACATTCAATGTTTCATCATACTGGGTCATCGCCGTAAAAAAAGTCTTTAAATAACCGTTTTTGCGCTCAAACCCTTTAAATTCGGGATCAACGAATGCCCTGGTAATTTCCCGGGCCCGATCCGGCCGGAAGTTGAAGAACAAAACCGGATCTCCCGCCTTAATGGTAGCGACCGGCTTCCCATTCGCCTTAATCACCGTCGGCAGCACGAACTCATCGGTAATATTGCGGGCGTAGGAATTTTCAATCGCTTGCAGAGCGGTATCGGCTTCCTCCCCTTCACCATATACCAAAGCGGCGTATGCCTTCTCAATCCGCTCCCAGCGTTTATCCCGGTCCATCGCATAATAACGCCCGCTAATGGTGGCTATTTTCCCAATATTAGTTTTCCGGCAAAACTCTTCCAACTCTTCTAAATATTCTTTAGCGCTGGCCGGAGGCGTGTCTCTGCCATCCAAAAAAGCATGAATATAGACTTCTCCGACGCCTAATTCCTGGGCAAGCCGGATAATACCGTAAAGATGATCGGTGTGGCTGTGCACCCCTCCGGGAGAGATCAGCCCCATAATGTGTAAAGGACGGTTTTCCCGCAATGTGTATTGGATTAAATTCATGAAAACCGGGTTAGACTTAAATTCACCGTCACGCAAGGCTTTTGAGATTCTGACCAAACTTTGATAAACCACCCGGCCCGCCCCGATATTAAGGTGACCGACTTCGGAGGTGCCCATCTGTCCTTCCGGAAGACCGACGGCTTCTCCGGAGCAAAGGAGAGTGGTATGAGGATATTTTTGAAACAAGCTGTCCATAAACGGAGTATCCGCTTCTTTAACGGCATTATCTTTTTCAATGGGGTTATAACCCCATCCGTCTAAAATTATCAAAACTGCAGGTCGATAAGTCATCTTAGCCTCCGTCCGTAGGCGACAGGCGCAAGGTATAAGGTGTGATCAAGTTAGCCCTGTCGCTGAATTTAAATTATTATTTTTTACGCCTCATACCTTGGTTTCATACCGTACAATCTCAACAAAAGATTCAATCTCCAGACTGGCCCCGCCCACCAACGCGCCGTCAATCTCGGGCTGTTCCATAAATTCTTTAATATTCGACGGTTTCACACTGCCGCCATATTGGATGCGCATTTGCTGAGCGGGTTCATTCCCGAAGAGTCCGGCCACTGTCTTTCGAATCAAACCGATGACTTCATTAGCGTCGCTGCCGCCGGCGGACTTTCCGGTGCCGATGGCCCAAATCGGCTCATAAGCGATTACTATCCGGGGAATCGCTGCGGCGTCGACTCCTTGCAAAGCCAGTTCAGTCTGGCGTTTAATCAGGCTTTCGGTTTCACCGGCTTCCCGTTGGGCCAGGGATTCGCCTACGCAAATAATCGGTTTAATCCCAGCCGCCAAAGCCGCTTTCACTTTCAAATTAACGGTCTGATCCGTTTCGCCGAAATGCTCCCGCCGTTCGGAATGACCGATGATTACATAGTCACAACCGATATCTTTAAGCATTAAGGGAGAGATTTCACCGGTAAAAGCGCCCTCTTCTTTCCAATAAACATCCTGAGCTCCCAGTCCGAAAGAGGTTCCTTGAATCAAATCCTTAACCGCGCTTAGACAGGTAAACGGCGGGCAAAAAACGACTTCCACCTCATCAAATCCGGCTAACTTTTCGATGACTCCCTTGACTAAACTCCGGCCTTCCGGAATAGTCCGATACATCTTCCAATTACCGGCAATAATCGGCTTTCGCATTGTTACCTCCTTGATCAGGAGTCAGTGGTCAGGAGCCAGAAGCCAGCATAAAACCAAAAAGGTTTTCGTACTGAGTTTTTTGATTTCGAAGCTTAGCTTACATTTTCCTGACTCCTGTCTCCTATCTCCTGACTACTATAGACCCAAATGAATTAACAATCTTTATTTATCGGTCAACGCCGCCACGCCCGGAAGTTCGATTCCTTCCAAAAACTCCAGCGACGCGCCGCCGCCGGTTGATACATGAGTGACTTTATCGGCATACCCCATCTGTTCAATCGCCGCGGCTGAATCGCCGCCGCCGACAATGGTCGTACCCTGGCAACGGGTTAGGGCTTCGGCGATCGCCTTGGTCCCCACCGCGAATTGGGGCAATTCGAAAACACCCATCGGGCCGTTCCAAATCACGGTCTTCGCGTTTTCGATCTCCCGCGCAAAAAGCTTTACGGTTTCCGGTCCGATATCCACCCCTTGTAATTCGGCGGGTATCTGGTTGGCCGCGACCGTCTTCGATAGGGTCGGATTTTTAAAATCATCGGTTACCACTACATCCAACGGCAGCAATAGTTTTATCCCTTTCGATTTGGCCTTGGCCATCATTTCCTTGGCAAACTCAAGCTTTTCGGCGTCCAATAACGACGCGCCGATCTCCATTCCTTGCGCTTTTAAAAAGGTGTAGGCCATACCGCCGCCGATGATCAAGGTGTCCACTTTTTCAAGTAAATTTTGGATTACGCCCAACTTGTCGGCGACTTTGGCGCCGCCCAGGATCGCGACGAAGGGCCGTTCCGGATTGGAAAGCGCTTTTCCCATGATTTCAATCTCTTTCCGCATTAAGTATCCGGAAACGGCCGGCTTCAGGAACTTAGCCACCCCGGCCGTGGAAGCGTGAGCCCGGTGGGCGGTTCCAAAAGCGTCGTTAACGTAGATATCGGCCAAACCGGCCAGTTTTTGGGCAAATCCTTCGTCGTTGGCTTCTTCTTCTTTATAAAAACGGACATTTTCCAAAAGCACGATTCCGCCCTCGGGCAGAGCCTCAATGGCCTTCCGGGGTTCTTCGCCGATGCAATCATTAACTTTTTTCACCTGCATCCCGATAATCTCGGACAACCGCTTGGCCATGGCATCCATCCGATATTTATCGTTCGGCGCTCCTTTCGGCCGTCCGAAGTGGGACGCTAAGATCACTTTGGCTCCCCGTTCGGCTAAGGTTTTGATGGTGGGGACGGCTGCTTTAATCCGTCGATCATCGGTAATTTGGCCGTTGTCATCAACCGGAACGTTAAAATCGACCCGGACTAAAACCCGTTTACCCTTTACCTGGACATCGTCGATCGACATTTTATTCAAAGGTAAAACCCTCCTTTCAACTTCATGGCAATTCTTTTTCCGTTTATTATCAATGTGTAGAATAGGATTAGGAGCGACTTAATCGCTCCTTATTTTTTAGAGGTTGCCGTCTTTTTTGGCGATATAGGTCAACAGGTCAATGACCCGGTTGGAATAACCCCATTCGTTATCATACCACGAAATGATCTTAAAGAAGCGTTTCTCGCCCTTTAAGTTATTTTGTAAAGTCGCCAACGAATCATAGATCGAAGAGCGATTGTCATGAATGAAGTCGGTGGAAACCAACTCTTCGTTACTATAACCTAAAATATCTTTCATGTATGTATCGGAGGCTTTCTTCATCAGGGAATCAATCTCTTCGATGGAAGTTTCTTTTTCGGATCGGAAAGTCAAATCAACCACGGAAACATCGGCGGTAGGAACCCGGAAAGACATACCGGTCAATTTGCCTTTGGTCGACGGCAACACCTCGCCGACAGCCTTGGCCGCGCCGGTGGTGGAAGGAATGATGTTAATAGCCGCCGCCCGGCCGCCGCGCCAATCTTTTTTGGAGGGTCCATCCACGGTTTTCTGGGTCGCCGTGTAAGAATGGATGGTAGTCATCAACCCGGTTTCGATTCCGATACCCTCTTTTAAAAGGACATGTACCAACGGAGCCAAACAGTTGGTGGTACAAGAAGCATTGGAGATAATGTCATGGCTCTTGGGATCATATTCGTTCTCGTTTACTCCCATAACGATGGTCTTAACATCGCCTTTGCCGGGCGCGGAGATGATCACCTTTTTAGCGCCGGCTTCCAGATGGCCTTTGGCTTTATCGGAGTGGGTAAAGATTCCGGTGGATTCAATTACATAGTCGACGCCAAGTTCTTTCCAGGGTAATTGGCTGGGGTCTTTGGTTGCCATGACGCATTTAATCTTATGCCCGTCAACGATCAAGATATCATCCTCGTCTAAACCGGGATCGCTTTTCGCGGTGCTGAGTTCGCCTTTGAATTTACCATGGATCGAGTCATATTTCAGCTGATAGGCGAAATAAGAGGCGTCCGTGCTGATATCGACTACCGCCGCCACATCGATTACTTTCCCCAATAATCCCTTGTCGTACAAAGCGCTGAAAACCAAGCGGCCGATACGGCCAAAACCGTTAATTCCAATTCTTATTGCCATCTTCGCATTCCTCCATTTTTTGAATTTATTTGATACGGTGAAAATTCACCGTTTAAAGACATTATCTCTCCAATAACCCGGAAGCCACGCCTTCGTCAATTATCAAAACATCACGGGGCGCATTGGATAAAACGGCCCGCACCGCCGCTGCTTTACTTCTGCCGCCGGCAACGGCCACCACCTGATTAATCGACTTCAGTTCCGCAAGTTGCAAGCCCACGCTGGAAGTAGAATGAACCACGCCACCGTCGATCGCGAAATAATATCCGAAGGCCTCGCCAACCGCGCCGCGCTCCAATAAGTCCTTGATTTGATCCGGTGTCATCCCGCGGCGCCGGGCCATTTCCTCCGCCAGACCGATCCCGTGAAGGACCATGTCGGCTTGGGCCAATTTCGCGAGTAATTCTTTAATCCTCGGTTCTTCGGAAATCGATTGGATCGCTTTCTCTCCCAAATCATCGGGAACATGCAACAAACGGTAACTGGCGCCTAACCCTTTGGCAATATTGGCGGCAACCGTATTTGCCTGAATCTCGACTTCCTCTCCCAATCCGCCCCGGGCCGGGATAACCGTGATATCTCTTTTATTCGATGAAACCACCAGCTCCGCCGCGACCTGAGCCAGGGTAGTGCCCCCGGTGACCGCCAGGATTGAACCGTCTTTTAAATTCCGGTTTAAGTATTCAGCTGTTAACCGGGCTAAATCTTTTTTGACGGTTTCATCCCGGTCAACGTCCCCCGGTACGATCATCACTTTTTTAACCGGAAAAACGGCGGCGATCTCTTGTTCCAGCAAGTTTAATCCCTGAATTTGGCGAATATAATCCGCCATTTCCCACAGCAAAACTTGACCCGCAGGGCTGATTTCCATCCCCGACGCGGTACAAGAGATCAACTGCCTCTCTTTTAAAAATTCAACCTCATTCCGGATCTTTCGTTCTTGAACCTGCAACTGCTCGGCCAATGCCCTACGCCCAATCGGTTGCGAAAAATGAATTGAGCGCAGTATTTGATAACGAAAAAATACCAAGGGGGAAATTTCCGGCGCAATTTTTTGAAGAAATGAAAATATTTTATCCATTATTGTTTAAAACCTATGGGTCGATATTTGTCCCATAATTATGATAAATGTCCCACTATTATCTAAAAAAATTTTTTCACTTAATATATGCCCTTAACCAAAAATAACATTCTCTTTCGATAATTAAATTCCTTCCCGTTGATGGATTTTTCACCAAAAAAATATATCAACTCCCGGCTCCGGATTCCCGCTTACTCACTTTCGCCGCCAACTCCCGAATCTTGCGCAAGCGGTGATTGACCGCCGACTTGCTGAGCGGCGGTTGATGATATTCGCCCAGTTCTTTGAGACTGGCTTCCGGATGCTCCAGTCGCAGCTCGGCGGTTATTTTCAAATTCTCCGGTAAATCAAACCAAGCCGGACTCCCGCGCAGCTTTTGAATATTCTCAACCTGTTCCCAAGCTGCGGACAGAGTTTTCTCCAGATTGGCGGTTTCACAATTAACCAGACGGTTTACCTCGCCCCGGAGGCTTTTGATGACTCTGACCTCCTCCAGCTTGATTACGCCGGTATTCGCATTAATTAATGATAAAAACTTGGCGATCGCCTCGCTATCCTTTAAATAAACCAAATGTTTCCCTTTGCGCTGGCCGATTTTGGCCTTTATCCCCAAAAGATTTAAAAGATAGATCAAGCCGTTGCTAAAGTCCTCATTATGAACGATCATTTCTAAATGATAAGTCTTTTTTTGGGGGTCGGTAATTGAACCGGCCGCCAAAAACGCGCCTCTAAAAAAAGCGGCCCGGCAACAACGCTCTTTAACCAACTGCGGTTTGATATCATTCTCCAAGGTGTTTTCTCTGGAAAGCAACCCTAATTCCAACAGAAGTTCATTCAATTCCGGTTGCGGCGAAATTTTTATGATATAACGGCGCAGTTTTCCGAGTTTGCCAACTTCTTCGACTTGAATTTCCCCTTCCAACGTGTAGGCGGCTTTAAACAGCTTTACGATTCGCCGCGCTATTCCCGCGGATTCGGTGGCCACCGAAAGCGCCACTTGTTCCCGTCCAACCAAATGCAGACTGCCCGCCAGGTGAATAATGGCGGCTAATTCCGCTTTTATACAATGTTGACGCCCGGACAATTCCAAACGGATAATTTCATCTTTTACTTGTTGAGAAAAACTCGCCATCCTGATTTTCACCCATTCAGCGTATGTATAAATATAGTTTATCAAGCCGAGGCATGAGAAGAAATTGCAACTGGCGCATGCTTGACGGAATCGAAATGAATCCCGGCGTACGACCGGGATAAAGCCGCCTCGAGCTTCATACCCTTGAACAGAAAGGAGTCACCTCGATGATCAATACCCTTTGGATGCTCCTCATAGGTCTTGGAATCGGCGCCGCCGCCGCATCCGGTAAAATAGACCAAGTTTCCCCGGTGATTTTTAATAGCGCCCGGCAAGCGATCGAATTTGCTTTCGGTTTAACCGGAATGATCGCCTTTTGGTCCGGAATGCTGAAGATCGCTGAAGTTTCGGGAATTACGGCCGGAATCGCCAAACTGTTCCGGCCCCTGTTGACGTTTTTATTTCCCGATCTTAAGCGGGACCAATCGGCGCTGGGGATGATCTCTCTGACCATGGCCGCCAATTTGCTCGGCCTAGGAAATGTAGCCACCCCATTGGGGTTAAAAACCATCGAAAAAATACAATCCCATAACCTTAATCCGGAACGGGCTTCGGATTCGATTTGCACTTTTATGATCTTAATATTCGGGGGATTATGCGTCATTCCTTCTACTTTAATCGCTGTTCGCTCCCAAACCGGCTCGGTAAATCCGGCGCTGATTCTCATTCCCCTAACTTTGATTACCATATCCGGCACCATTCTTAGTCTAACCTTAAATTATCTGGCGATAAAAATAACGCCTTTGCGGTGGAAAGGGAAAAGAAAAAGGCGACTAAAAATAAACGAACCCCGCACCCGTGACGTTTAACGCCCAACACGCAACGGAAAAGGAGTGACTTTCATGAACCTGCTGATTACCGTCTCTCATTGGACGGTCCCAATCATTATCCTCTTAATTCTCGGATCCGGTTTGACTAAGAAAATTCGTTTGTATGAGGTATTTATCCAAGGGGCGATGGAGGGTGTCAAGACTACCGTCAAATTGACCCCCTACTTGTTGGCTATTTTTGTGGCGATTGGATTGTTCAGGTCTTCGGGGGCTCTAAATTTTATAACAAACTTATTGGAGCCGGTTTTAAAAGGGCTGGGAATCCCGGCCGAACTCCTCCCGCTCGCTATTTTAAAGCCTTTGTCCGGGAGCGCCTCCTTGGGATTCACCGCCGAAATCCTTCAAAAACACGGACCGGATTCGCCTTTGGGGTTGATGGCCTCCCTCATCCAAGGAGGCAGTGAAACCACTTTTTATGTATTATCGTTATATTTGGGTTCGGTCCGAATTCGGGACAGCCGGCATTTGCTTTTGGTGGGCCTGCTCAACGAGTGGTTCGTTTTTCTATTGGCAATAGCGGTGGGGATGCTGATCGCAAAATAGACGGAGCCGTTGAAATTGCCAACGACTCCGTTTTTTTAGCTTATAAATCTTTAACCTCTACGCCAATCTTTGATTCATTATTAATTAATTATTTCTTTCCCTTATTCTTGCCCGGTTGATCCTTTTCGGCTTGTTTTTGATCTTTGTCGTGATGACCGTCTTTATCTCCTTTGGGATCATGTTTATTATCTCGATTGTGATCGTGTTTTTGGTCTTTCTCTTCATGTTTGTCTTTGTCATGTTTATGGTCATGTTTGTCTTCTTTTTTGGGTTTTGGGTCTTTTTCTTCCGGCTTGTCTTTGTCCTTTTTACAATTATGGTCTTTGTGTTTTTCTTTGTCCCAACGATCATGGAACCGATCAATCTTTTCCATCAAACTTTTAATGGTAGCGTTAACTTCACCGGATATCTTTTTTCCATCTTGCGCTTTGATCAAATTAAGGAGTGCTTTAATTTTATTGAGATCCGCTTTGGTGAATTCATAGTCAAGCAGTTTTCTAAGTTCGGAGATTATCATCGACTTAAGCTGGCCGGGCAGTTTCGATTTCTCAATTAACCGGATTAGTTTTTCAATTAACGCTTTAATCATCATTATATCCGGATCCGCGCCCTCGTTAACGGTAATGTTAACGATCGCTTGTCCCTTTAACAAACCATCGGTCGCTTCAAACAAAACTTCATAAATGCCGGCTTGAGCATAACTCGGAGTCCAGCTGAAAACTCGTGTAGTCGGATCGAAGCCGGCGCCTTCGGGCAACCCGGTTGCCGTATAGGTCAGCTCGTCTCCGTCGGGGTCAACGGCGGCGACGGTGAATTCCAACAGTTGTCCTTCGTTAACAATTTGGTCCACAATTGATTCAAATTCGGGCGCACGATTTACCTGATTGACGGTGATCTTTACTTCAATACTATCCGTCAAGCCGCCGTCGCTTACTTGGAAGGTAACCGTATATGCTCCTGCTTGAGCATAACTCGGAGTCCAGCTGAAAACTCGTGTAGTCGGATCGAAGCCGGCGCCTTCAGGCAACCCGGTTGCCGTATAGGTCAGCTCGTCTCCGTCGGGGTCAACGGCGGCGACGGTGAATTCCAACAGCTGTCCTTCGTTAACAATTTGGTCCACAATTGATTCAAATTCAGGCGCACGATTTACCTGATTGACGGTGATCTTTACTTCAATACTATCCGTCAAACCGCCGTCGCTTACTTGGAAGGTAACCGTGTATATCCCGGCTTGAGCATAACTCGGAGTCCAGCTGAAGACGCGCGTGGTCGGATCGAAGCTGGCGCCTTCGGGCAACCCGGTTGCCGTATAGGTCAGCTCGTCTCCGTCGGGGTCAACGGCGGCGACGGTGAATTCCAACAGCTGTCCTTCGTTAACGATTTGATCGCCGATCTCTTCCAATACCGGCGCACGGTTGACTTGATTGACGACTATGTATACATCTCTGGCAACGGTTATCTGACCGTCGTTTACTTGAAAAGTAACCATATATGTCCCGGCTTGGCCATAGTCGGGAGTCCAACTAAAGAGTCGCGCAGCCGGATCGAAGCCGGCGCCTTCAGGCAGTCCGGTAACGGAATAGGTTAACAAGTCCCCATCGGGGTCAATGGCATTAATGGTGAATTCCAAGATTTGTCCTTCATCGACCCAATGGTTGTCGATCACTTCCAACACCGGCGGCCGGTTGACTTGATTTACGGTGATCTTTACTTCAATACTATCGGTCAAACTGCCGTCGCTTACATGGAAAACAACCGTATACACCCCGGCTTGGGTATAATCAGGAGACCAGCTGAAAACTCGCGTAGCCGGATCGAACACAGCCCCGGCCGGAAGTGAGGCTACAGAATAGGTCAAAGGATCCTCATTAGGATCAGTAGCGCTAACGGTGAATTCTAAAAGTTCCCCCTCGTTCACGGTTTGGTTCCCGATGGGATCAAAAACCGGAGGCAGGTTGACTTTTCTGACGGTAATCACTACCTCCCGGCTCGCCGTCAATCTGCCGTCGCTTACTTCAAAACGGACCGTAAAATCGCCGCTTTGAGTATATCCGGGAATCCAACTGAAAACTTGAGTCTCCGGATCAAAGGCGGCTCCTTCCGGTAAATTGTGAGCGCTAAAAATTAAAGGATCGTCATTTGGATCGCTGGCCCTAATTATCAGTTGCAATAATTGACCTTGATCCGCCGTTTGGTCGGAAATCGGCGCCAAAACCGGCGGCAGATTCACTTGGGTTGTATTGGTGTTGATTAAGACTCCGAATCCGTGTTGATCGAAATTGATAACCGCAAGATCTTTTTTTCCATCCCGATTGAAATCCCCTACCGCTATGCTAAACGGATACGGACCGGATCCAAATGTTATTTGCGGTAAAAACGTGCCGTCGCCTTTTCCGGGAAGTATCGAAATATAAGAAGCAAACCTATTGACTGTCACCAGGTCGAGTAAACCGTCGCCGTCGAAATCTCCGCTCTCGATATACATTGGTCCGGAACCAACCGAATAAGTTCCTTGAGCTTCAAATGTCCCGTCGCCTCTTCCTATAAACACCAATACATTATTAGCGCCGGCGCTTGCGGACACGAAATCGGGGATTCCGTCGCCGTTAAAATCAGCCGCCGCGAGCCGCGGGTTAAAGCCAACCGCATAATATTGCGACGCGGTAAATGTTCCGTCCCCATTGCCCAACAGCACCGCCACATTACTCTGGCGGGTCCTACTATAACAATTTGCTACCGCTATATCCAATTTACCGTCCAGATTAAAATCCGCGGTTAAGATGGATATTGGTTCATTACCGGTGGAATATTGCGTCTGAGAGTGAAATGTCCCATCGCCTTTACCAAGTAAAATTGAGATACTATTGCCGGCTATATTGGCCACAGCTAAATCCAACTTTTGGTCGGCGTTAAAATCTCCCGTTGCGACGTTTACAGGTTCAGTCCCGACGGTGAAAAATCCCAAATGTTCAAATGTGCCGTCCCCATTGCCCTTTAAGATCGAGACATTGTAGCTATAACGATTGGCGACCGCCAGATCCGGTTTGCCGTCGCCGTTAAAGTCTCCAATTGCCATACCCATGGGGGTGCTTCCGGTAGCATATCTTACCTGCGGTTCAAAGGTCCCATCGCCTCTGCCGAGTAAAATTGAAACGTCATTACTTTCCGAATTGGATGTAACCAGATCAAGTATGCCGTCGCCGTTAAAATCTGCGGTTTTGATGATAAAAGGTTGTGCGCCTACCGGATAAAAGACCGGCGTTGCAAATGAAAAATCTTGGGGCGCGGCCCCAACAACCGCCGTATGTAATATTAAAACACCCAACAACAATAATTTTAAAATTATTCTTTTCCTTAAAACCCTACCCCTTTCCATACTTAACCCCTCCTTAAATGCTTTGTCAAACATTTAAAGAACCCGCGTATGTCTAGTGAGCAACGCAATATTTAATCTCCGAATGTAATATCATTCCTTATCATGAAGCGCATAAATTAACTATACAAACAAAAAAGCAACAATTTTCGGCAACCCGGCGATCATGACCGGCGTAAGCTTTAACGCCTTGGCTTTAGACCCGTGGCTTTGCGCCCCCGACTTTCATCGAGTTTGCCATTATCGTACAATGTCGCTATTATAATTATAGCACCTAATTTTTATTTAAACAAGAACTATTTCCAAATCCCGCCATAAGCGGCTTAAAATCTGTAAACAAAACCCATTGACCAGAATTTAAGCTTAACGTCATCTTGGGAAAAATCTTGGCAAATATTTTGTAATATTCGATGGTTAAAGGTTAACCCCAGATTATCAGTTAAAAGATAACGAAATTTGATTTTATAAATAGTTAATTTATTTTCATAATATTCGGAATATATTGTTCCCCATAATAAATCTTTCTTTCTTATCTCGGCATTATCACTAAATGAACGTTGGAAATTCACTTCGATTTGAAAATTATTATTTGGAATAACCACCAGATCAATCCCCCACATTTTCCCATCCGTTTCATGTTCGGGTATGCAATCATGTGCCTCAAAGGCCTTAATATTAGTATCCTCATAAAAATCCATTTTCCCCAGAGTAATATATAATATTAGTTCCGGTTGATTAATGATCGGCAACCCAATCTGCGGATTAAAGCAACGAAAATCAACTTTTTTGTCGCCTGAATAATAACCTTTCAAGTATTCAAGGTCGATTTTGATCCTTTTAATATAAGAAAAATTAAAGGCTTCGATTTCATCCTCATTAAAATAGAAATCTCCCGAACTGTAAGAAGTCCTATCCCAACCAACGGTTTTATCAAAAGCAAAGGTAGTTGCGGCATAAGCCGGGGTTGATAATAAGATCAAGAGCATAACGGGCAACATTAAAAAAACTGTCTTTTTCATATTAACTGCTCTCCCTTAATTTAAAAACAATCATCCCATTAAACATTAACTCGAAAATAAACGCCTTTCTACTATGTTATCGTACCAAATGAGCATTTGTTTTACCCGATATTTTGTTTGCCCGGTTTTCATTTGCGGATACAACCCTTTTTCCCGTAAATAAAAGGCTGCCGCAAATGATCATTTTTGCAACAGCCCGATTATTGATTCCTGCTTTAAACTAAATTCAGTTTAAGATCAACCGCTAGCTTCAATTCCCGGCTCCTTATTAACCCCGTTAATCCCGGTCTCGGCGCGCTCCTGGTTCGTTTCCCGCAATACCCGGGCCGCTTCCGGGTTCCGTTTTTCGACCTGTTCCCAAATTACATTCAAATCCAACTGGCGATCGGCGATTTCCAATAATCCGTTCAAAAAACTTTTAAATTGACATCTGAAAAATTCAGTCTGATTTTTTAAGATAGCCAAATTCTTAAGTTCATTTTCGGTTTCCACCCTAATTTGACGCTTGATGTCTTCCGCTTGATCTTTAGCCTCCTGGATAATCAGTTCCGCTTGTTTTTTAGCGGCCGTCTTAACTTCTTCCGCGGTTTCTTGAGCCATCAACATTGTATTACGTAATGTTTCTTCCACTAAAATGTATTGATTCAGCTTATTGTTTAAAGTTTCAATTTGTTCCTTTAACTCGATATTCTCGCGATATAGATGTTCGTAGTCCTGAGTCAACCTGCTCATGAACTCTTGGACTTCGCTAACCCGATAACCACGCACGCCACGCCGGAAAAAAACATTTTCCAAATCGATCGGAGTTAACATCGCCACCACTCTCCTTGCTTGGATCTTCAAATCTGGTATTCAAAAGACGGGAGCCGATAGTATGTAGGTTTTAAGCAGATGCCTAATTCAATATCTAGAAAATGATTTCTCCGTACCTCCGTGTTTCTGTGGCCAATATAAATTAGCCACGGAGACACTGAAACACAGAGTCAAAAACTAATATTCATCCTACTTGCTTATACCGCGCCGCTCTTTTTATTCACATCCGCTCTTTGCAGTCGAAAGCATCACTTGCAACGTCGGCTCCTTCTTCCTTCTTAAAGCATTCTTACCAAAACCACTCCAATCCGGCCTTTTTTGGAAGTGCCGGTTATCTCCTTGAAAACCACCCGGCCACGGCCGCGAATTGAAATCACCGCTCCGGGTTCAAGGATGGCATCCGGATTTTTAGCGACTTTCCAATTTACTTTTACCCGCTCGGAACGGATTTCCCGAACCATTTTAGTGCGGGACTCTCCAAAACCCAAACCGGCGATGGCATCCAACCGCAGCGAAGCCACGGTGCTTTTAATGATTTTTTCCCGTTGTTCCGGAGGATTCAACTGCTCGGGATCGATTTCCGCCAGTTCTACCGGTTGATTGGCTACTTTATGAAGATGGGTCTTTAAAAAATCGACCAATTCGGGGACTAGGATCAATTGGCAGCCTTTCGGGTTTACCAATAAGTCGCCCAGTTTTTCCCGTTTTATCCCCAGGCCGAGGATGGCGCCCAAATAGTCGCGATGGCTAAGGAGTTCCCCGTTTTTGACGGTTATCTCCAGAAAGGCCAAAGCCGGTTGAATAGTTTCCACGATGTAGTAATCGGGATAAATCACCAGCCGTCTCCGTTCCGCTTTAGCATAACCGCCTACCGAATGATACCTTACCCCCTTGTTCCATCCCAAAACCGCCTGCGCCTGTTCCCGTTCCGGCGGTTCTAAAAAATCGGTCCACTGTGGTTCTTGGAGCTTTAAAGCCCGTTCCCCCAAATCCTGAATCTGAGCCAAGAACCGTTTTCGTTCCGTTTCGTTATTATGATTAAGGTCCGCCATTGACTCACCCGCCGACCAATTTTATTTCACTTGATTCAGCTCCGCGGAACGGCGCGCCGCCGCTTGCAAAGCGGTCATTAGTATTCCGGAAAAACCGGCTTTCTCCAATTCAAACAAGGCCGCCGCGGTGGTTCCCCCGGGTGAAGTAACCTCCTCCCGGAGCTTGGCCGGATGTTCACCGGTCCGCTTTAACATTTCCACTGCTCCGCTCAGTGTTTCCACGGCCAGGATCCCGGCCTGTTCCCTTCCCAACCCCAGCAAAACCCCGGCTTCGACTAAGGCTTCGATAAAATAAAATACATAAGCCGGTCCGCTGCCGCTTAAGGCGGTAACAGCGTCCATCAAATTTTCCGGAACGGAAATGACCCGCCCCACGCATCCGAAGATCGCCGCCACTCTTTCCGCTTCGACCGGCTGGATGTTTTTACCGAGAGCATAAGCGGCTACACCGCGCTGAATTCGCGCCGGTGTATTCGGCATTACCCTGACAAACCTGCCCTGAGGAACCATCGCTTCAAGCGCCGCTAAACTAACTCCGGCGGCAATCGAGATTAAAAGATGGTCCGGTTTAACCAACGGCTTCATTTCCCGGAGAACAGCCGGTAAAACTTGCGGTTTAACCGCGAAAACAATCAGCCGACATTCCCGGAGGAGTTCATCGATGGTTTCGCAAAGATTGATTCCTAAACGTTCCCGGAGCGCCTCCCGTTTTGAATGGTCCGTTTCCAATAAAAAAAGAGCTTCCGGCTTCAGTAAACCGGCTTGGATAACTCCCTCCAGCAAGGCTGAACCCATCGCCCCGCCTCCAACCATGCCCAATCTATTCAACCCTTAGTCTCCTACCTTTCCCGTTCACTTCGAAAAAATACCGGCCCATTCTGAACCGTCTCCCGTTCCCGGTCGGATTCCTTGAAATCTGCGCGCAAAGGAATCGCCACTTCAATATGGGCCGGAGTAAACAAAAAGATCGAGCCGCTGATCCGTTGCATGGCGCCGTCAAGGGCAAAAACGGCGCCCCCGACGAAATCCGCGATCCTGCGGGCGGTACTTTTTTCGGTTTCTTCAAGGTTGAGAATCACTACCCGTCTGTTTTTCAGATGTTCAACGATGGTTTGAACCTCTTCAAAGTTTTCCGGTTCAATGATCAACATTTTCACGGGTCTGGAATTATGATTTAGTTTAACCAATTTGCCGCGTTCCCGTGGGGTATGATTATAATAACCTTCCTGGGCCGCGGCTTCTTCATCCTCCAGAATTTCCTCGGCCTCAAAACCAAAGAGATTTAAAAATTTTTCGAACATGCCTTTATTGGCCCCTTCGTTTTCATATTTCGGCAAACCGGCTCACCTCATTCCGCCTTAAAGATAGCGGTCCCGATACGAAGCAGATTCGCTCCTTCCTCCACCGCCACATGATAATCCTGACTCATTCCCATCGACAGATAACGCCAATTGGGTCCCAACTTCAAACTGCGGGCGATATCCTCAAAAATCTCACGCAGACTTCGAAAAATCGGCCGCACCGTTTCGGGGTTATCCGTCAATGGACCCATCGTCATTAATCCCGCCGGTATTAAATATTCGGAAGTACTAAGTTTCGCGACAAACCCCGGAAGTTCGGCCGGGGAAATCCCGTGTTTGGTTTTTTCGCCGCTTAAATTCAATTGAATTAAAACCTCAACTTTTCTTTGAATCTTGGCGGCTTGTTTCAATAACTCATCAACCAGGCCGAGCCGGTCGACGGAGTGAATCAGATCGTAATGTTCCAAAGCCGGCTTTACTTTATTGGTCTGCAAGGTGCCGATTAGATGCTTGGTAACATTGCCGATTAGATCCGGAAATTTAAGGATTCCATCCCGGACCCGGTTTTCCCCGATATCGGCGATCCCGGCTTTGATCGCTTCATTGATTTCCGCAACGCCCACATACTTAGTGACCGCGATTAATCTGATGGATTTAGGGTCGCGGTTTGCGGCGGCGGCGCTAAGATTAATCCGTTTGCGAATTTCTTCTAAATTAGCAGCGATACTCATCGATACTCATCTCTTATCCAAGCAACTTGGCGCCTAATTCGGCCAAGTCGGAACGTTCTCCTTTAGTCAAAGTAATATGGCCGGCTATTTTTTCATTTTTAAATCTTTCAACCACAAAGGTCAACCCGTTGCTGTTTGAATCCAGGTAGGGATGGTCGATCTGATACGGGTCGCCGGTCAAAACGATTTTGGTGCCCTCGCCTACCCGCGTAATCACGGTCCTGATTTCATGGGGAGACAAATTTTGAGCCTCGTCAACCAGTAAAAATTGGTTGGGAATGCTCCGCCCCCGAATATAGGTTAGGGCTTCAAGTTCCAAAATGTTCAGGTCCTTCATGCTGTTTACCAATTGATCGATCTTTTCATTGCGGTCGCGGTTATTAAATAGAAATTCCAAATTATCATAAATCGGTTGCATCCAGGGACGAAGTTTTTCATTGATGTCCCCCGGAAGATAGCCAAGGTCGTGGCCCATGGGGATGACCGGCCTCGTAACCGTCAGCCGACGATATTTCGACTCCTCTACCACTTTTTGTAAACCGGCGGCCAGCGCCAACAGGGTTTTACCGGTTCCGGCTTTTCCGATTAAAGTTACCAAGCGCACTTCATCGTCGAGTAACAGTTCCAAAGCGAATTTTTGTTCTTTATTTCGAGCCTTTAATCCAAAGGTGTCCGGGCTGCCGAAACGAAGCGGCGCCAGTTTTCCGCCGTAAAGATGCCTGGCTAATGCCGATTTTGACGAACCAAAGCTATCTTCGAGAATGATCATTTGGTTCGGATATAATTCGACTTCCTTTAAACCGACTTCGCCGGCTTTAAAAAAACGATCGATTACTTCCGGTTCAACTTGGAGCGTCCGGCAACCGGTGTATACTTCTTCGATTTCGATCTTATCGGTTTCATAATCTTCAGCCGCGATTCCCAAAGCGTCGGCTTTGATCCGCATATTAATATCTTTGGTCACCAAAATCACCGGAGTTTTGGCGCTCTCTTTCAAGGCATGGGCTACGGCGATAATCCGGTTATCAACCTTATTCCGATCCAGAGTAGGAGGGAGTTTCTCCACTTCCTGATGATTCAGTTCCACTCGGAGCTTGCCTTTTTCTTTCCCTAAAGGAACTCCGGCATCCAAATGGCCAACCGCTCGTAATTTATCTAAAAATGCCGATACCCACCTGGCGTTGCGGCCCACCTCATCCTGGCGTTTCTTATGACCGTCAATCTCCTCAACCACGGCGATCGGTATCACAATATCATTATCTTCAAATTCAGTTAAAGCCCTGGGATCATGAACTAAAACACTGGTGTCCAGGATATAAGTCTTCTTCAAGTACAGGCCTCCTATCTTGACATTATAGTGGTCCCCAAATCGATTCCCGTTACAATGGCTTTATGACCGTCGGTTTCCAGTACTTGAACTTCCTGGAGTCTATAACCATCTCCCTTCCGCAGTTTTACTCCGGTTTTGCCTTCATGATGATAAAGCGCTTGGACAGGTACGGTTACTCCCTCAACTCTTCGATAAATAACGAAAATTCTAGCGCGTCGCTCCGGCAGATACCGTTGCGAAATACCGGGATCATCGAAAGCTAAAAGTTGTTTCCGGTCGGCTAAGGGAATAATCTCCTTAATAGTAACCTTATGCAGGCCGGCTTCAGTTTTGAACCACCAGGACTTACCCGGTTGCGGCGCGCCGGTCGTTTCGGGATCAACCACGACCGCCACTATTTGGTTAAACGGGTTGATGATTTTAGCGAGCATTGCCCCCGGCTTGACCTGTTTCCCTAAAGGCTTGTTATGGAAATTGATCCGGAATTCATCTTCGGTAAGCGCGTAAAAGTGGTCCGGAGTCAGCTTCCCCTCCCAATTATCGGCTTGAAAAAAAACGTAACCGGTTTCCGGGGCTTTGACCAAGACATTCCCCCGGATTGCTTCTTTTAGACCCGCTTGAGTTTTCAGTATTTTTTCTCTTATGTTTTTGATATTTCGTAATAGATGCCTTTTCTCCTGCTCCAAAGATTCGATATCTTCCTTGACTACCGCGACGTTTTCCCCTTTTCGGGAATTTCGTTTCCGGTAATCCAGGTATTGATTAACTCTTTTTAACTCTTGAACCAAAGCCTCCTCTTCAGTAAGCAAAGCGGTTAACCTTTTCTCCAGAAGGAGGGCGTCTTCTTCCGGCCCTTTGCTAAACATACCGCCCGTATTAATCCAGGCAATCACGGCGCCCCGCGCCACTCTAGTCCCATCCGTAGTTAGCGGCGATAAACCGCCTTCATGGGAACCGTTAATTAGGATTTCGTCACGTAAAAAGAGGGCTTCGACCCAACAACCTTTTTCAATTACGCCCCACTTGGCGATTACCGGTTTGGCTACCCAAATTCCCAACAGAATTCGGCTGATTTCAATCACAAAGATGATAATGACGGTATAACTTAATAGCCTCACCAGGTTTCGCTTGCCGCGGGCGATTCCAGACCTTTCCTTACCTGGATATTCAGCTTTCAAAAGATCGCTCCATCTGCTCTGTTCTACGTTTTTTTCAACGAAATAATCCCCATCATCCGACCGGTTTCACCGGATTCGGCCCGGTAGGAAAAAAACCGGTCCGGTCGGCAAGCGGTGCATAAACCGGAATCGTAAATATGGTCCGGTTTGACTCCCATTCCCTGCAGTTCCAAACGGATGAAAGCCTGTAAATCAACTTTGCTTGCGGTTTCATCCCGAAAAACGGTTTGAGGGTGAATCGCGCCGAAACGTTCGGCCAGTTCCGGTCCCACCCGGAAACAATCGCCGCAAATCGAAGGTCCGATCCCCACCCGGCAATTACCGGGGTCAGTTCCGTACTCCTGATTCATACGTTTGATAGTCAAAGCGGCTATCCCCCCGAGGGCTCCCCTCCACCCCGCGTGAACGACCGCCACCGCCGGGGTAACCGGATCATAAATAAAGATCGGAAGACAATCCGCGGTAAAAGTCGCTAAGATAACCCCGGCGCTTTTGGTGATTAAAGCGTCGGTTTCCCGAATCGCCCCGTCGATCTCCCGGGCTCCCGCTCCCGCATCCGTTTCCTTAATCATCGCAATGTTGGTCCCATGGACCTGAATCCCGGAGACCAAGCGGTCCAAACTCAAACCCAAGGCCTCCAGCCATAACCGGCGCCGGTTAACGACCTGTTTGGGATCTTCCCCGGTATGCAATGCCAAATTGCCGGTTTGTCGACCGGAAAACGCTTGGATGATTTGGTGGTCGTTTAATTCCCGGCATTGGTATACTTCCAATCCCGCCGCTTTTGTTTCAACCCAGCCCATAGTGGTCATCCGCTCCCGGCCGCCAGGGGATGATCGTTCCCGCGTCAAGGCTTTCAACAACCCTAATCATTCTTTGATTGGCCGATCCTCGAAATAATAATCGGAGATCCACCTCTTCACGAATAAACGGACCATCAATCAAAACTTCGGTAATCTCCAACAATTCTTTATATCCCGGCCGATAAATTTTTGTTAATAAATCCTCCCAAGTATAACCGGTATAGACCCACAGACTTAAACCTTGCTCCCGAAGGTATTTCCCCAGTTCCGCGGCGGCCGGAGCTTGAAGAAACGGTTCTCCGCCGCTAAAAGTCACCCCGGCGACCAAGGGATTTAAATTCAGCCTTCGGACTAACTCCGGCAAACTTATTTCGCTGCCGCCGTCCGACCGCCAGGTTTCAGGATTATGACAACCGGGACACTGATGAGGACAGCCTTGAAAAAAGACCACGCTTCGAATCCCGGGGCCATCAACGACGCTGTCGGTGGCCACTCCCGCGATCCGCACTTTCCGTTCACCGTTCATGAACGGTCCGTTCCCTAAGTTCAGCTTGTTTGGCGTCATTAAAGCGATCCACGGTTGACAGGTAACCGGTAATCCGGCGAATCCGGCGAATATTGGCGGACCCGCAAGACGGACACTCGGTATCGATAACCCCCCGGTAAAAACAACCGAGACATTCGTCAACCGGAAAATTGACGCCGACGTATCCCATGTTGGAATTGGCCATATGCCGCACCAAGGCTTCGTAAGCCTCAAGATTGTTAATGGGCGGCGCTTTAAATTCAACATAACTGATATGCCCGGCGTTGGTTAGCTTATGATAGGGCCCTTCCAGGGCGACTTTTTCAAAGGCTGAAATCTCGTAATGCACCGGAATATGAAAACTATTGGTATAATATTCGCGATCGGTAACTCCCGGCACAAGGCCGAACCGACGCCGGTCCATCCCGACAAAACGGCCCGATAGTCCCTCCGCCGGAGTGGCCAACAAGGTATAATTCAAATCATACTCGTCGGCGAATTGATCCACCAATTTGCGCATAAAACCGACGATCTCCAGTCCCAAACGCTGGGCGCTCGAATCCTGACCATGGTGATAACCGGTCAAACAGGTTAAGGTCTCGGCCAACCCGATAAAGCCGATCGAAAGAGTGCCATGTTTGATCACCGGCGCAATCACATCTTCCGGAGACAGTTTTTCGGAGTCAAGATATAAACCTTGTCCCATTAAAAACGGCATATCTTTCACCCGGAGCCGGGACTGAATTCGAAACCTGTGGTATAACTGTCGGGCGGTTAAGGTCATCAATTTTTCCAGGTCTCGGTAAAAGGCTTCCAAATCCCCTCCGTTTTTCAAAGCCAGGCGGGGTAGGTTAATGGTAGTGAACGATAAATTGCCCCTGCCGTCGGAAATCGAGGCCCCATGGCGGTTGGCGATTACCCTGGTCCGGCATCCCATATAAGCCACTTCGGTCCCATACTCCCGGTTAAAGTCGGAATCCATAAATGAAAAGGTGGGATTTAAACGTTGAGCCGAGACGCGCATCGCCAATTTGAAAAGATCATGGTTGGGGTCCTCCGGGTTAAAGTTGATCCCTTGCTTTACCCGGAAAATAATATTGGGGAAAATCGGCGTCTCGCCCTTGCCCAAACCTCTTTCATAAGCCAGCAGCAACGATTTGGTCACCAGCCGTCCTTCCGGCGAGGTATCGCAACCCAGATTAATGCTGCTGAAGGGGACCTGAGCTCCGGCCCGGCTATGCATGGAGTTCAGATTATAGATTAAGGCTTCCATCGCCTGAAAAACCTCGTCTTCGGAAGCGCCGGCCACAAACGGGGCCATGTCCCGGTCAAAAGCGGCGAAGGATTGACCGCCGTGCATGTCGTTTTGCGAGCTTTGAAGGATGATCGCCGCCAACGCCGTTGCCGAAGCAGGCCGTTTGGGAGGTCGGATATAGCCGTGGCCGTTATTAAAACCGTTTTCCAATAAACGCAGCAGCGGAATCTGGACGCAGGTCAGGGTTTTGCCGTAAAAATCAAGATCATGGATATGAAAATCCCCTTCCAGGTGCGCCTGGGCCATCTCTTCCGGAATCAAACGGCTTAAATAATAGCGTTTGCTTGCGGCCGAAGCGATCTGGAGCATTTTAGCCGAGGGAGAATTGCTGATATTGGCGTTCTCCCGGCTGGTTTCGACCAAAATCTCTTCCACCACATCCATTAACTCCGACTTGGCTTCCCGGAGTCTGGTGCGCCGGTCCCGGTACAGGATGTATGCCTTGGCGGTTTTGGCATGTCCTGTTTCGATCAGCACTTTTTCCACGGCGTCCTGGACTTCTTCAACCGTCGGAATGCCTAATCCTAATTGTTTGTGCAAATACTGAACCACGACTTCCGCTAATTCCTCAGCCAATTGCCGATCCTCTCCGCCCACCGCCTTGGCGGCCTTGAAAATGGCGGCGGCGATCTTATCGCTGTCAAACTCTACGATTCTACCGTCCCGTTTGCGGATTGAACGAAAAGGCTTGTCGGATGTCCGGGGGACGAGGTTAACTAGATTGTTCGCCCTCCCTTGCCACTCTTGCCGTTCTTCAAGCTCCATCAGATTCTTTGCCATGGTCATCCTCCGAGTTATTGGTGATTTTTTTCATTTACCAAGCAAATTTTGGAGTTCGCGCATTAAGTCGCCCAGATCCTTAAATTGACGGTATACCGACGCAAAACGGACATAAGCGACCTCATCGATGTCTTTTAACCCTTCCATAACCAATTCACCAATGACGGAACTGGCCACTTCTTGATCCATCCGGTTGCGCAACTCGCGTTCCACCGTACTGACCAACTTTTCCAGGGTTGCATAAGAAACCGGCCTTTTTTCACAGGCCTTTAACAATCCGTTGAGCAATTTCCTTCGGTCAAAAGGCTCCCGGCGGCCGTCCTTTTTTACGACCATCAAAGGGACCTCTTCGAGCCGTTCATATGTGGTAAATCTTTTTTGGCAGACCAGGCACTCGCGGCGGCGGCGAATGGCGTTGCCTTCTTCGGAGGCCCGCGAATCGATCACTTTGCTTTCCAAACCGCCGCAAAAAGGACAATTCATCATATACCTCCAACTACAACATATAGTGCTTACTTATATTATATAACCCAATATTTTGGGTGTCTACCATTAAATTCGCGACCAATTTATTTTTACCTTCCGTGGCGACAAAAAAGCCGCCTTTTCTAAAAGAAAGCGGCGTATGTGTTGTTTTATTCAATAAATAAACGTAGCATGTTGGACCTAAGGCAAAAATTATTCAACACAAAATATACCACGGCTAAAACAATTGGTATAAGCAACCGGCTTATACGTCCAAAAAGCCTTTTTCCGGTTTACCGTTTGCCTTTTTATGAATCTTACTGATCTCTTCACACCAACGGCACCTTTCCCGGTGTTCAAAATTGATTATTGTCTCATATTCCCAATGGAAATAATAGGCTATAAAGGCTACCTCCTCATAGAGACGCTCAAGGGGGTAGCCGATTGTTCCCCCAAAGACTGGACCTCGATCTCAAATTGATGTCGGCACTTCGGGCATTCGGCCTTGATTGTATTAGCGCCGTTCTGGTTAATCCGGTTGTACATTTCTTGGAGATAAGCAAATCCGTGGTAAATAAAGCCTCAATCACCGCCGGAGTTATCATACTGAGACTGCCCAGTCTGGTAACCACTCGCGACAATATTATTACGCTTAAATAAGCCGGGTTTTGTCGTACCCGCGGGTCTTTCATGGGTAAAATCTCATCGGCCGCCGTGGCCGTACGCATCACGCCCTCCCGATGTAGATTCCCATTTTCATCGACATACCCTTTTGGTAAGACGAATTCAAACTCCGTTTGCAATACTCCCATAGTTCCTCCTTGATTAAAACTGGATATATTTATTATTTGGTATTGCTTTCTTTAACGCGCAAACTTGGAAAAGCTAAAAGTTTTTATTCTCCATTATCCAATAATCTCCTACCGATTACCATTCTTTTTTGGGAAAAAGCAAAAAAAGATCCGAAATAATGAAGTCTCGGATCCAAGTCAAAATACTACTTTTGATAGACGTTCTTCAGCCAGGCCCGAGTATCAATAAAAGGGGCGGTGGCGCTGTTTTTAAAACACTGATATTTACTGCCGCGCGAGATCAAATTTTCGTTGGCAACCTCGCTTTTTAAAACTTTTTTTAACCTGGCGCCGACTTTGTCATAATCGAAAAACTTGCAGGAGAACAGGTCAAAATAAGCCGATTGGGATTCTTCGAAGTAATGCAGGCTGATATGGCTTTCGGCGATCATCGTCAAGATCGAGATCACTTTTCCCCCGCTGACCGAGTTTTTAACCGCAATCGGACGCATAATCGGCGTCATTCCGATATCGAAAGGCATAATATCGAAAAAATCGAATAATTCATCCATACTTTTGGGACCGGAGTAATTTTTTAGTCCCAAAAAGAGGTGGGGCCCAAAATCCAAAGCTTCATTGATCTCGATCTTCGCCGGATAAGTTTCCCGGCCTTCCCGTTCCAGACAATAGGAAATAACCCGTTCAGCCGGAAAAGCTTCTTTGACCAATTTTTCAACCAGGTTGCCGTCAACAGCCTCCGGTGAAAGCAGATCCACAAAATAAGCCTCGCGAAATGAAAAAGTATGAATCGTAAAATGCCCGCCGGCCAAAAAGACAAAAGCGCTAATACCGCAATCCTCCGGCACAACGCCGTTATAATACGGCAAGATAAACGGAGGCATTACCGCCTTTAAACCCAACTTTTGCGGAATCTCCTCCAACGCCTCGTAAACCAGCAACAAATCATCCAAACGGGAACGATATCCTTGAAAAGCGTCCATTACAAAATGGTTCATCAACCTCACCCCTTTAAAAACCTTCCGTCAATAAGCATCAGGCGCGAGATATGAGGCCGGAATTATTTAAAACATCAAGATTAACCAATTTTAAATCGGAAAAAATGTTTTACGCGCCTAATTCCGGACCTCTCGCGCCTGATCCCATAAAACCTATTATATTATACCGATTATTCTTGATCCGTCAATCAATTTTTCTAAATCTTTAAACCTCGAAATCGGTATTTCCTTTTCTCGGTCTCCTGGTAATACGACCGCTAAAAAACCTGCCCCGGTGACGCCGGGACATCGAGCTATCGCCTTTTCTTCCGCAAGCCGCGGCTACCGGCGGAAACGTCATAATAACTATTCTCCGTCAACCGCCGCCGTTAACGCGTCCACCACTACCGGATCGAACTCCGCTCCTTTTTGTTCCTTAAGATAACTTAAAGTCTCCTCAAGCGATTTGGCCGGCCGGTACGGCTTTTCCGTCAACATGGCGTCAAAGACGTCGGCGACCGCGGTTATTCGAGCATACTCGTTGATATGAAACCCGCTAAGTTTTTGAGAATAACCGCTGCCGTTATATCTTTCATGATGTTGCAGGACGATTTCAGCGGCAACCTCGGGAAGATCACGGTTTTGTCTAATCAAATTATACCCGGTTCGCGGATGAGTTTTTATTTGGGCGATTTCGTCACTGGTAAGACC
Source organism: Bacillota bacterium (assembly GCA_012735315.1). Classification (GTDB taxonomy): domain Bacteria; phylum Bacillota; class UBA4882; order UBA8346; family UBA8346; genus JAAYHS01. The sequence goes on from JAAYHS010000067.1 coordinate 32,784, forward strand.
TCCGATCCGGTTTAAAACATCGGCCGAAATCCGGGTCATACCGATATCATGAAACAAAACCCCCAAGGCTAATTCCAGCAGTTTAAACTGGCTATAACCCATTTGAATCCCTATTTTAACGGCAATAATACAAACTTGAACCATGTGATTGTAGATGGAATCATTGAGGGACCTGATTTCAGCCATTCCCAAGCGAATATGCCTGTTTTCCTGAATCTCCTCTATCATTTTCTGAAGCGGCTCCCTACAAGCCAGAAAATTAATGCTTTTTCCGTTCCGAAAGGCGTAGTCCTGTCGAGCCACGCTTTGGATCACTTCGGAACGGGTAAAATCAGAGACGGGTTCTTTTATTTCATCATCAGTCGCCGATTCAACATAGACCGCAGGAAAACGCAACTCCCGAAGCTTGGCGATTATCGACGAGGAGAGCGTTACTTTTTTCCGGACCAATATTCTGCCGTCCGCCAAAAAAATCGAACGCGCCAATACCCTTCCCGGCGATAATCTATCCAAGGCCACCTTTTCCATGTTCAATCCTCCTTGATGCATGATATTTCTGATAATCGGAAAACAAAAACCATGCCTAAACGCGAGGTTCCAATATTGCTATCTCCTTGGAGACCAAGCGCTCCGGCAAATAGCCTTGCGACCTCTTGGTCGTATGTTTTGTTATAGGTAACATATTTGGCTTCATCTTAAGCTTCATAATTTATTATACCACTTAAAGTTAGTGTATAATTAAGTTCGCAATTTCAAAAAGGAAAAAGCCATCGGGACTCCGAAATGGTAAGTTGCTCAAAACAAACCAAGAAAGGAGTGTTGTCCGATGGCTTACCATAAGAATACCGCAAA
>JAAYHS010000068.1 GCA_012735315.1 Bacillota bacterium
GAATTTGGTAAGAACATAAACTATTTATCTAAGAATGAAAAACCCACTGTTGGAGATATACTACAGATTCTAACACTTATTTATAACATTGGTCATTTTTACAATACATTCACTGCATCACGGGCTATTATTATGCTGGCAAATGAAGATGATCTGTTTTGTCAAAAACTGATTAATAGTTCACAAAATGAACGCTTTCAAAATTCTGCCTTGAAATTAATAGAGGAACGGAATTATCAACGGTTTCATCTATTAAATTCTCTACTTGTGTTAGAAAAATGTAATCAAAAAAAGCAAGCGGTACTACTAGCACAAGAAATCATATATGCATATATTAATGAGGATAACATTCCAATTGATAGCAAATTACATTATGTATTTCAGATTTTTCGTAACGTAAGGAATGTTTCCTATATAGCTTATGATTTACAAATAGCCAATACACCTTTTACAATTGATCTATGGAATGACGAAGCAATATTATTGTTATTTAGGGAACTTCTATCAAATTATAACAATCAATTGCCAGCTCACTATTTGATTCAATCGATTAGTAAATTACTTGACGATACGGTTTATAATGAAAATTCTAATGCAATATGTTATTACAGAATTTCTAGAAAGATGGTTTCTTCTTTAATAAATAATCAAGAGTTGTATAATCTAGATTACTATAAAGATTTATGGTTGAATATGAAAAGTATCTTGAATATACAACATCGTCAGTCTCGGGATTATTTGAATGAATCCATCTTGAAATTAACATTTGATTCTACAGATAAGCAATTATCGCAAAAATTGTTAGAGGAATTAGAACATACTAACAATGTAAGGGTAGGTTATTATGATAGGCATTCTGGCGAAAGGACAATTCTTGTCTCGATAAAGAAGAACTGTAATAATAAGGCTTTTATTGCCTTACGAATATTAAGATCCGTAGTTAACATTTTAAGAAGTATAACCATTCAGCTAGCAAGCGATGTGCGATATCTCTTGGCAAGTAAGTTTTTTATCTTCTATCTGTTTTTAGAGAATACAATCATAATAGAACCAACGGTTGATGAAAATGTTTGCGTTCTGTGTACTCGCGGAAAAAATAATCGAAAAGAAGAAATCAAGAAATTGCTTAGCACAGGTATGGGAACAGAGGATGAACGACATGAAGTAAATTTCCTTATTGAATGTCTGGAAAACGATACGAGAAATGATACGACTATAACTATACCTGCAAGTATATTAGTATATCAAAAGAATGCTCCGGGAAAGAAATTGTGTGAGTTCGACGGAATGATTATACACCCAAACCGTAAATCAAATCAGGTTATTCTATTGGAAGCAAAAAACACATCTAATGCACCATCTTATGCCAAGAAATGTTTATGTGAAAAATTAGATAAAATAGGATATACATATAATAAAGATAATATTAAAATAAAAGGTTATGATGCATACTTGAATCTGTCTATTGATGGAATAAAAACAACTAACACATAAAGAAAAAGACCACACAGGAGTATTAAACTCTTATGTGGTCTTTTTTGCCCCGCTTGATGCTGTTCACTTTAGTTTTTTCTTCAATCCCTAAGTGAACGCTTCTTTAGGCGCGGTTTTTTGATAAGATAAAAAAATAGGCCATGGATTTATGGCTAATAACCGGCTAACGGATAAAAAAGTCTACCGTTTGTCAGGATATTAATCGCTTTATGACACGGCTTACCCTAGCCTTTCCTCCTTTGAATAACCTAACGCAGTTGACAATTTAAAGGCCACTCTTTTAACTATTGAGATTAAATTTTGCATATTCGCCGGAGTAAGCCGAGAGGATGGACCGGAGATGCTTAATGAAGCAATGATCCTTCCCTTATGGTCCCTTACCGGCGCGGCGATGCACTTGGCCCCAATCTCACTTTCCTCATTATCCAATGCGAATCCCTGTTTACGCACTTTATTCAATTCATCCAAAAATGTGGGAACATCGGTAATGGAATATTGAGTCAACCTTGGCATTCCTTTATGTTTTAAAATTTCAATAATATCAGGTAAAGCCATTTCCGACAACAGCACCTTACCGCCTCCGGTGGTATGCACGGAAGCGCGTTTGCCAATAAACGAGATAACCCGCACCGTTAAAGGCCCATCTACCTTATCGATATATACAACTTCATTCCCATGCAAAACCAATAAATTGGCGGATTCACCCGTTTCCTGCACTAATTCTTCAAGGTATTCCCGAGCCACTTTTCGTAAATCTAATTTTCCTAGGATTACATTTGAAAGAGATAAAATTTTTAATCCCAGACGGTAGTGACCATTTTGTTGGTTTTGCTCAACATAACCTAGTTTTATTAAACATGAAAGAATACGATGAATCGTACTATGAGGGATGAATAACGATTTACTTAATGCCGACAAAGAAGCCTCGCCTTGATTGGCCGCTATTGCTTCTAGTATAAGAAAACAACGTTCGAGAACTTGGACCGATTTGTTCCGATTGCTCCCGTTTTCCATTATTTTTTTGGCCATGCTTTCATACCACCCACCCTTAAAAGTCTAAAAACCGATTTTATCGTTCAACTGATTTTGCTTCCTTACCGGCAAGGGCAATTTGTTAAATATTAAGCGCAAAACCGGTATTCAATGATCAAAAGCGATCCGGAGCGCCAATGAAATGAATGGGGTTTATTTCAAAATAAGAGTGACGCCGAGATCATTTAAACTAATATTTTGATTAGTAACCACTCCACTCTTAAGCTTCCAAAGGGCTGAGCTGGTATTATGTTTTTTTAACTCCGCGCGGAGGTCGATGCCCATTTGTTTTGCTTCATTCAATGTATCACCGTCTACGATTCCCCCGGCCAAACACGGTATATTTTCCGAATTAACCGTTAGTTGAGAGCCGGGGCCATCGGTCCCGTCGGAATCAACAGCTCCCACTATTATTCGTTTACTTCCGGAGATTTTTAGAGCGGCTGATAACACATATTCTTGATTTCTTCCCCCAATTCCTTTTTCCTTGCCTACGGTTACCAAAGCCTCTCCCGTTGTGAATAAGGCACAAGGCGCTTGAAAGGGTTGGTTCTCTTTTTCGGAAGTTACGGCGATAGTCGCTATAATAGAGCCTATTTGACTGGCTTCGGCTTGAAGATCCTTTGCTAAAACAATCGGCTTTAACCCCAATTCCATCGCTTTTTTTTCAGCGCTAGGCAGCATACTTAATTTTTCAGGCATTACACCGAAGATCCGGAAAGACATCTTTTCAAACTCGTTGGCTTTAGGAGTCTCATATTCCGGATTTCCCTTTTCCAAGTGAGATTTGACCGTATGAGGAATTTTATCCCAAACGCCCCATCTTTTTAGCGTCATGACCGCATCTTGGAAGGTTGTATAATCCGGAAGCGTATGAAGCCAACTGTTTTTGTATAATAGAGAATCATATTCACCCGGGGGAAAAGCGATTATATGCACCATTTTAGCGGGATATAAATACTTTGAAATTTTGCCTCCTTTCATCAAATCAAGGTGATTTCTGATTGAATTAAGCTCCGAAGTCGGCGCGCCATGTTCAATCTGCATAATACGCGTAACTTCTCTTATATCCTCCAAACTGACTCCGGGAGCCGGTAAAGTAAGAAGGGATGAAATTCCATTGGCGGCGATGGTAAAAACCAAATCTTCCTTCTTAAGATTTTGGGCTATAGCCAAAATACGTTTACAACCTTTGACGCAATCTTCATCCGGTATAGGATGGGCGCCAAAAGTAACACCTATCTTTTCAAGGATTAAATCGTTTCCTTTTTTATCAATAACATGACCTCCGGTAAGATGATCGCCCAAGACATCCTCTATGGCCTTGGCAATGCGTTGTACTCCTTTCCCGGCTCCTAAAACATAGATTCTACCAATATCATCAAGATCGAAAATTTCCTCACAATTATTAGGGTCGCCGTTGGGTTTAAAAGAGTTTGATCCGACAATGAGCTTTTTTCCTTCAATACGCATAAGCATTTTGGTGTTATTATAAGGGTCAGCCGCTTTCAAACCCGCTTCAAGAATTTCTACGATCAATTTTCTCCCGTTTATATTACCGTGTGAACATAAATCTTCCAAGTTCAAAATTCTCATGCCGACCTTAACCTCCTTTTTATAATATTTTTAAAAGTCTGCTTAAAATCATGATTAATAGGCCGCTTATTTATCGTTAAAAGGGCTCCTTTTATCTTCCATATATAAGATATTGCCGTTATCCTTTGAGAGCGCCGGCGCTAATTCCGGAGATAATATATTTTTGCGCAAAAAAGGTTATTATAATGGGAACGCTCATAATCAGAACGCAAGTCGCGGTCATTGGCCCCCAAAGTATCGCTTCATCTGTGATAAACAAGGCGGAGACAACCGGTAGTGTCCTTGCTTTGAGACCGACTAAAGTCGATGCGAATAAAAATTCATTCCAACAACCTACAAAGATTAATATTCCGATAGCGATCAAACAGGGAGAAGCCATCGGAATTACCACTTTAGTCAATAATGTCAATTTTGAACAACCATCAATAGTGGCCGCTTCTTCAATTTCCTCCGGCAAATCCAAGAAATAACTCCAAGACATCCAAACGGAAAATGGCAAACTTGTTGCTGTATAGGCAATAATTAGAACGAAAAGCGAATCGCTAAGACCAAGATTTTTAATAAGGAGAAAAAATGGCAACAGCAGTACGACGGGGGGAAGCATTTTCCCCACCAAAAAAACTAGGGGAAGCGTACTACCGCCGGTATTATATCTGGCCATGCCGTATCCGGCATAAGCTCCAATAGCTAAATTGCTTATTGTAACGATGGTTGCGGTTATAAAGCTGTTCAAGAAAAACTGGAACATTCCGGCCCCCCAGCCTCTTGAGCCGCCTCCAAGCGCAAATTGGTAGTTTTCAAGGGTAGGTTTAAAGATCCATTTTGGGGGGGTGGCGAAAACCAACCCGGTAGGCTTGATGGAAGAAATTATCATCCAGAAAACGGGGAAGAAATTAAATATTAAAAAAATTATGATTACGGTATAAATTAATATTTCCTTTATATTAACCTTCTCTTTAGTTAACAGCACTTTTTGTACCTCCCTTTTTTAGAACCATAATCATTCCGATGCTGATACAAAGGCTGATAATCAACATGATTACCGAAATAGCCCCGGAAGAGCCAAAATGGCACGCGCCAAACAATTTGCGATATAAATAGATACTAAGAACTTGAGTTGCTTCGGCCGGACCTCCTTGAGTCGTCATGAAGATGGTGTCAAATACCTGAAAAGAGTGGATTACCGCGAATAAAGTTGTAATGAGTATGACCGGTTTTAAAGTCGGGATAATGATATACCACAACCGCTTAAACCAATTGGCTCCATCCACCTCCGCCGCTTCGATGATTTGATTAGGCATGGCCATTAATCCCGTGACTAACAGAAGAAAGGTGAAGCCCAAACTTTGCCAAACACCGATAATGTTTAGGGTAATCATGGCCATAACGGGATGAGTAAAAAATGCGACGCGGGGAATATGGAGCAATGAAAGAAAATAATTGATAACACCTGTTTCATAATTTAACATGAAACGCCAGATTAGCGCCGCGGCGACAGGAGTAATCATTTTTGGGAGTAAAAGGCAAATAGTAGTTATTTTTCGCAGAACTGCTCTTTTTTTATACAATGCCAACGCAATTAAAAAAGCAATTATAAATTGTAGAGTTACCGTAACTAAAACATAAACAAAAGTTACGAAAAGAGAATTATGAAAGCCGGGCTCACTAAATAATTCGAGATAATTGTTTAAACCAACAAACCTTCCGCCACTACGGAAATTGATTAGCGTTAGATACCTAAAACTAGTGTAAACGTTATAAAATAACGGATAGACTATTATGAGCAAAATGATGATAATGCTTGGTGCAACAGTAAACCAACCGTATATTTTATCTTTGTTCTCTTTTGTATGCACCATATCTACCCCCTTCATTTTTAGAGAATAGGATATTTTATTAAAAAATTGGCAAAAAATACAATGGATTTTAAATGCATGGCGTTGATAGTGTATTTATTTAAGCATTAACAACGCGCTTAAATTCAAAATCCCTCATTTGTTTTCTAATCTAAATTTTGAACAGACCTCCCTTTATAAAAATAATGGAAACTTGAAACACAAACAACGACGCTTAATTGACCTCATTATACCACGGTTATCAAATATTTTTTAAAAAAATATGAAATAATCCACATCGTAGAAAATATTTTTTGCATAGTGAACATTATTCGGGTTTAGTCGGACATGTATTTGTAACAAACGAAAATTGGGAAGTAATGTCTTATAGTGATAGGCGCATTGCAAATATAATGAAATCATGATATGTTTAGTTTATATTCAGAGGAGGTGTTACCTTTGGAAGACTTCATTAAAAACCTGAAAAAGGAATTCAATAAAGGAGTGGCGGCGGTCAGCGCCAAGTCCAAGGAGTTGATCGAAACCGCGAAAATAAAGGGACAAATTGAGGATTTGAAGGAATCAAAACGCCGCCTCTTTCAAGAAATCGGCGAGATTATCTACCAAATTTCGCTGGACCCAAATCACGGCGGGGAAGAGGTCATTAAAGAAAAATGCCGGGCAGTCACCGAACTTGATCAACAAATTCAAGCCAAAGAAGGCGAATTGAAAAAGATTTATCAAGAGGCCCAGGAAGCCGCCGGTAAATCCGTCTGTGAATCCTGCGGGGCGGTAATGGGGGAAGACGCCAAGTTTTGTAGCAATTGCGGGGCGAGAATCGTGAAAGTGGAAAAGGGCGATAATTAAAACCGCTGCCGGCGGAGAACGCCGTCGAGCCGGAAACCGGCCGGGAAAGGGTTTGTTGAGAAACAAAGGGCTGTCAAGGCAAAAAGTCCATTTTGCAACAGCCCTTTTTACTTCCGGATGGATGGAAACGGATTAGGGGCGGAAATGCAGTCCGCCATTGGAAGCTTAATGTCATAGATTCAGCTTGAATCCTAAAAAGATCGACTCGGTTTCTGTGGAATCGAACCCGAATACCAAAGTATGATCTCGAAAGCGTTTGTTGAATTGACAGCGATAACCGTCGAAGTCGGGATTTCCGGAAACGGACAAGATTAATTGATAGCGGGGATCATTGATAGTCAAACCGGCTTGCCAAACCGCGCGGTTGGTCAATTCCTCCGTTTCAGTCAGGAACGACCATAGATAATATTTACCGAAAAAGGTCATCCCGCTTAAGGGGCTGGTTTGGTCGCCGACTCCGATCAGAACCGCTTTTTCCCGATCCGGCCCAATTCCCGCGCCGGCAGAGATCTCGAAGTAGGCGCCGTCGTCGGGGCGGAACTTGCGATTAAAACTTACGGAATATAAGTCGCGTCCTTCGTAATATACCTGATAACCGGTTACGGCGCTTGAGCGATGACTGAGATTAAACCAGGGGTCGATCCGACCGTCTTTTTTTGCCGACAAACCCAGTTCCAGCATATTTGGAATGCCCGATATCGCCGGGCCGGAATCAGGAGCGGCGGAATTATCCGGATCATTTAAAAACAGTCCGTCCAAGACGGCCGCCGGGAGAACCTTTTTTTCCGATACCGCCGACGCCAGCCGGATATTTATAGGCGCAGTTTCCACCGTCAGCAGGTAATAACGGATTTCTTGAGATTGGTAATTTCCGAGGAACAACCGTTCCTTTTTGGGGAAAACCTTACGAATAACCGCAAGCGTCTCCGGAGTTCCCGGTGTGGTGCGAATGGTTGTAAAGACTGAATTAATCCGGTTTTCGAAACCGTCGATCTTAATCTCGGAAAGGATGACGCCGCTGGAGGGGTCGACGCTAACCGGAGTGACGGCCAGGGAAAAGTTTTGATCCTCTTCCGGTTCGTCCCCTACCAAATGGTATTTCGAACTGACCCGTGTCGTTTTTCCGGGTAACGCCATTACCCGCGGTTGTCTGATCCGTAAATCCAAACCGGCGGATTCCCGCATTTTGCCCTGTAATCGCAAGTAACCTTCCGTTGAGATTTGATCGGGAGTGATGATTACCCCCTTGTTTCCGGAAGGATTCGAACTGGAAATAGTACCGGAAAAGAGGGCATCCATTTCTTTGGTGTTGATGAACTCAAAAATTGAAAAATTATAAATCACCGCGAGTTGAGCCCCGATTTGATCGGCCTTCCCGATTCCGTCAAGGGTTTCATTAATCATCGAGGCCGGCGCTTTAATGAAAACAACTCCCTGAGACGGATCGTAACTGAGGTAAGGTTTGTAACTCTCCAGGCAGCGATACATTTCGTTGGTTAAAGACCCTACCGGGATTTGAAAGGAATCCCATTGGGAGAATACGATCAAAGGCGATCCGGGATCGCCAATCAGGAAGTAATTTTCGATTTTATGGTACGAATAACCGAAGGGCTCCAAAATTTTGGTTAAAATAGTTTCAACCGGCCAATCGTAGTTAATGGTTTGCGTGATCGACCCCTTCAAGTTAGGATCAACTATAATCGTAAATCCCAGACGGGAACCGATTTCCTCCAGCGCCTTCGGAAGCGGAGTATCCTGGAAAATCAATTCGGAGTCGCCTCTTTTGATACCTGCGGCGACGCTGGGAGAAGTGGAAAATAGAATCAGCATGGCTACGGTCAAACCGATCCGGTTGAATTTTTCCTTGTTATACATTATTTGAGCACCTCGGCGGTGATAAAGATCAGCATCTGGCTGTCGAGTTGCTCGGTTTTCTTTTCTTTAAAAAAGAACCTGATTAAAGGCAGATCTCCTAACAACGGCGTTTTCTGCTCGTTAACCGAGCTTTTTTTCTCGGTCAATCCGGCGATCATAATCGTATCTCCGGAAGCCAACCGGACCACCGATTCAAATTCCCGTGTTTTCACCAGAATCCGGTCCTTTTCTTCTTGTTCGATACCGCTGACCTTCTGATTGACGGCCAGTTCCAAATAGTCGGTATAGACCCGGGGGGTTACTGTTAGGGAAATTCCCGCCTCTACGGTTTCCGATTGATTGCTGTAACCGGAATCTTCCGCTTGCAGAATGATGGTTTTTTTATCACCTACAAACAGTTGGGCGGTTTTGCCTTCGGTGACCAATATAACCGGATCCGCTTGGATTGAGGCTTTTTTCTTTTCACTGAGCAGTTTGATTTCCGTTAGAATAGTCCCGAAACTTCCGACACCTTCCAAGGTAATCAAGCGATTATCGGCGTCAAAGGTTCCGGAGCGGAAATAGTCACCCTTCGTGCTATTAAAGCTTAGCAAGTTGGTGCCCAATTCTTTAATGGAATCAGTCCTGACTTCCGTGACCAAGGTTTTAATTTGAATCTGTCTTTTGACTCCGTCCATCTTTTCCAAATCGGCGCTGATGGTTTTGAGGATACTTGAGGGAGCGTTGATGGCGGCCATGTTCTTTTCCGCGTCAAACTGGACATAACTTTTATAAATCTCCGGCAATAAAGCTTTGGCCGATTCCACGGTGATATTTTTAAAATGATAGATTCCCGTCTCGCAAAGCAGGGGGAAGGTGGGGTTTTTAGGGTCCGGTAAGCCGACTATGTAATAATCGTCGCTTTTACGGAACATATAACCCCCGCCGCTGACCAGCATCCGGATGGCCTTTTCCAAAGGCGCATCCTTTAGATTCATCGTGACCACGCCTTTAACATTTTCATCCATGATGATGGTGACCCCGGTTTGGAGCGATACTTCCATTAAAGCTTCCCGTAAGTCGGTATCGAAAAAAACGGATGTCACCAAAGGTTCTTCGCTTGCCGCGGTCATTTTTTCAGCTTTAGCCAAAGGCGTAAGGATAATAGCCAAACAGATTAAAAAGACGAAACACATTTTAAATCTCAAAAACAATTTATCCACTTCGAGCTCTCCGCCTTTCTCTTCCCATTCCTATTAATTTTATGCGGCTTGGATTTTTTAATACCATTATTTAATCTCCAGCTTGCTATCGAAGTTGCCGATTTCAACGGTTCCTTCAAACAGTTTTAACTCGGCTTTGTATGATCCCGGTTTGATGTCCTCCAGCGAGCCGGTTAAAGTAATTAACTTAGTTGGAATAACCGATGGGGGTCCGGTTTCCTCCGCCGTTAATTTTGCGGCGCCGGCCAGACGGCCGTCCTTGTCTTTCAAAACGATTTCGGCAAAGGGGGAAATCTTAATGTTTCCGGTGTTTTTAACGATCGCCGCTAAAACATATTTTTCACCGTCACGGTCGCCGGAAAGGCCGGTCAACTCGGCGGAAATTTGGTGTTTTCCGGGCACTACCGCTTCCAAGTTAATCTTGTACTCTTCAATCACTACCGGCATGGGGTCGTCGGTGATCACCCTCACCTTTAAATAACCGTAATATCCTTGGGCCGGGGCATCTTTCGGAAACCTGACTCCGATTATCGAAACAGCCATCCGCCCCGGTTCCAGGGTGAATTCCTGAGGATTTTTAAACTCAACGGCGGTCTTTTCCATTAATGAATAAGGATACCCTGTTTCAATTTCTTCCGGTTGCAAGATCACTTTAACCTTTTTATCCGAGCGATTCTCAAACCGGATCCCTTTAGTCGACGCGGTTCCGGGTTTACCCGAAAAAGCGACCTCTTCCGGAGTGATCTTTATTCGGCGAAGTTTTGCGGCGGGGTAAACAAAATCACCGGCTTTAATATTGACCGTTTGCGACAGCATGATTTGGCCGGAGTTGCCGAAACGGTAAAATAGTCTCAAGTCGTATTCTCCCGGAAGCAGCGCCTCTTTAGGAGAACCGTAATAATGTAACATACAGCCGCGCATCAGCCGTGTCTCCGTATTTTGATACCGCCATCCGATTTCCGGACGGAGGTCCACCCGTTCCAGCAATTTTTTGGTATGATGATCGCGGATGGTTACGCTGGCGGAAGTTAAGTAATCCAAAAGGGAGGTGTTTTCAGCCTTGATGCTGATAACCGGTTCGCCTTTTTCTCCCCTGACTATTTCAAAATCGCTTACCCGGGCGGTAGGCCGCAATCCCGGAGCATCCACTTCAATCGACAACCGGGCTGCGTATCTGACCCGCAACTCCATGGAACCCATTTTTTGAGCCGCCGGTTCGATCATGACGATGATATTATGGGATCCCTTGGCGTCTAATGGAATTTTAACGGAACCGCCGACATCCACCTTTCCATCGGGCATTACCAAAGCATTATCCCGGTTTAACTTGACCCACTGCCCTTCCGGGAAATCGGCCGGGTCCGGCTTCCGGAAACTCAATTCTCCGGTTGGCAGTTGTAACGGTTGATAAAGAGCGATTTTTACCTCTTCGGAGGTTTTTTCCGTTGCAATCAGATTAATGGTGAACGGGACCGTCTCTCCCGGCTTGGGTTTCATTTCGATAACCAACGGTTGAACTCCCAAAGCGTCAACCCCGACCGGAAGCAGCATAATCAATATTCCGAAGAGCGCTTTAATGAAAACTTTTGGGAAATGTTGCATGACTGAACCTCCTTTAAAGGCATATCCGTGGGATTGAAATATTAGTTGTGGGGCGGATTCCGTCCGCCCCACAATCGCCGTAATTATAACCGGCTCATGATTAGTAATTGGTATATACGGTTGTAGTTAAATAAGTGATATAGACCCCGGCCGGTTGATCGCTGATTTTTCCGGTTTGGGCCTTGTAGTAGACATTTTCGGATTTTTTGCCCATGAAATGCGTTTCCAGACTGGTAAATTCCTGGCCCGCTTCATAAGGATAGAAACCGAAACGGTTGCCGTAATCGGTTTCAAGGGTGTAACGGCCGAACGCATAGGTGAAGTCCCCACCCTCGGTTTTGGCGATAATCGGGCAGTTGCTCTCAACTGAATAGGTGGCTTTGCCATATTGGGTATCATAAGCTTTACCGGAAAAGTTTAGAGCATCGGCGCTAATCCAACAAACCTTCGCATACGGCCATACCGTTGCAAATACCGGAATCGTAGCTTTGTCAAGTTTCACATTGCCATGGGCCAAAGCCGAACCGGCCGCTGCCAGCACTAAACTGCAGATCAACAATAATACTACGAGTTTTTTCATGTTTTTTAGTATCCTCCATTCGTTTTTTGTTTTTACTCATTGCAAGCCTCAAAAATTTTTGTCTATATTGTCTATCCCGACGATCACCTCCAATAGCACCTCCGCGCCTTGGCGAAAGCCGCTTTACAGCCTATCGGTTACAGTAACCATAATCTTCCCCCCATATTTCCCGGCAGGCTGAGCGGATATTTTATCTATGGTTACTTTCCCATACAGGCGCATTTCAAAATAATCGCTTTTTCTCGATCTTTTGGAAACGCCCGTATGAAGAATGAGGGGCTTACCGGAATCGAAGCTTTGCTGCGGATGGTCAATCCAATAGACGGCCTTTAAGACCTGTTTTTCATTGGCCGATCTGCCGACATAAAAAAAAGGTCCGGCTGAAAATCGAATATATTCAGCACTTTGATGAACTTTAATAATGACCGGTTTAATTTCGCGGTATTCTCCGGGCGCTCCGCTGAGTTCAAAATTTAATTGCCCGGATATGATAATTAAAGGTTGGCGAGGGGGTTCTTTATTGCTTTTTGAATTCGTATTTGCCCATACAGCGGTAAAAAGCATGAAGAATAGCAGCAGTCCGGAAAGAGATTTTATGCGAATGGGCACGCCGGTTTTGATATCCAATCCCTTCCAACCCCCATTGCTCAAAAAATCCATTCCAATCATTTATATTCATAAGTATGGCTAAAAAATACCATTTTTATTCATCAAGGAATAAAATTTTAACGATGCTCGCCAATCAATGAATAAAAGGCATTACAAATAAATCGCATTTTTTAGATCTAATCTAAACTGAAAAATGATCCGATTTTTTGATATGAGTCCCGGTTTTCAAGATCGATTATGTTACGAATCTGAACCAATACGAACGGATGGAGGATGATCCGATGGCTCTTAAAGTTAATGAATCGCCGGTGAGTATCCAGGGTAAAAAGATCGCCCTGCTTTTAACAGTTTATGAACGACTGTATTCCCGTTATTTTATGCGCGCCAGGATTCTCGACTGCAGTTTGCTGGTCGCCTCCATAACGGTTTGCCTGACTACTTTCGTTGATCCTAAAATTTTGGGTCTAATAGGGGTCTCTAGCGATAAGTCATTTATAATACTAGGATTTGGAGCTTTCGCTACATTTGCGTTTTCTTTAATTTCGCTGGTCAGCAATTGGAAAAATCAAGCCGCTGCTTTCGGCCAGGCTGCGGACACGTTAAACCGGTTGAAAGCGGAATGCGGCGCCAAAGTAAAAGCGGAAAATCCGGAGGACTTAAAAAATTTTCAATATAAGGCCATTGAATATTCGGCAGTTATCAACCATTTGCCCAAAATACCCGAGAAAGAGTTTCATAAATTGAAAACCCTTCATAAACGCCGGATGGAACTGGGGCGGATGATCGAGATGTATCCCGGCAGTTCAACCTGGCTTCTCAAATTCATGGTTCATCTCCGCGCCAATCTTAATGTGCTTTTGAGAAGACCGGTAGTCGATGATTCGGTGGAAGAAGTGGGATAATGTAAAGGCGCGATGCCATTCCCGCGCCTATTTTATGATCTCGTTCGGGTTTAAAGGTTCAATCGATCCGCTTGCTCCAATGCTTTGAGTAATTACTGTCCAACTTGGATAAGCAACATCGGCCGGAGCCGCATTGAAACCCCTTTCTGTAAAATCCCGCAAAAAAACTGAATTTCTCGGGTTGAAACCTACAGGAGAATCGTGATTCATCCCGAATTTTTACATTAAAAATATCGGGGTAATACTTGTTTTTTTTGTACCATGAATCGATGGTTGGAATAGTCGTTTACCTCGGCTTTTCGGCTGATAAACGGATAAAATAGGCGTCCAGTTTCGGCAACGGCGGATTAATACGCGGGCGAAGAGTGACGGCGGCCATGGAGAAGGTGACCGGGTTGAATTACCTCGAATATCAAAGTTTGCTAAAGCCTTTAATTGATGTTATTCCTTTAATAACATTCATTCTGGCTCCTGATGGCCGGTTTTATCTTATGAACCGGGCGGCATACGAAGCAATCATCGAGAGCGGCAACGAACCCTATGATTATCATGGCAAATCGGGCGGAGAGGTTTTCGGTTGCATCCATGCGCATGACGACCCTCTCGGCTGCACTTTCGGCCCGGCATGCAACGATTGCGAGCTGTTCGTCTTGGCGCTGTCGGCCTTAAAAGGGAAAACCGCCGCCAAAGCCCCGTGTAAATTTTATTATCAAGACCGTAGCGGGACCAAAACTTTATCTTTGTTAATCAGCGCCGGTCCGTTGACGATATTGGGCGAAACTTACGCCGTCGTGGTTATTGAGGATGTCAGCGAAAAGGAGAAACTCGAGGCCGAGTTGCTAAAAAAAATGAAATTAGAGGCCTTGGGGACTCTTGCCGGGGGTATCGCTCATGATTTCAATAATAGTTTGATGGCAATCCTGGCCAATATCCAATTGGCCCTTTTGAAGCTCGATAAAGGCGCGGATATCAAAAAGCATCTCTTAGACTCGGTCGAAATGATCTATAATACCAGCAACCTTGCCAAACAACTCCTTACTTTTTCCAGCGGCGGCGCGCCGGTAAAGACTTTTACTTCGATTACCAATCTCATTAAGGATAATGTTAACTTCGTGCTCCAAGGTTCCAAAATTAAATGCCGTTTTATTATCGCTCCCAATCTCCGCCCCGTGGAAATCGATCCCGGGCAGATCAGTCAAGTAATCAATAATCTGGTGATTAACGCCATGCAAGCTATGCCTGATGGCGGATTCATCAATGTCATCGCAAAAAATGTTGATTTGAATTCCGATGGCAACTATCGACCGGGACGGTACGTGATGATCGCAATTCAAGATTACGGCCGCGGCATTCCCAAAGAGAATCTCCCCAAAATTTTCGACCCTTTCTTTACCACCAAGCCGGAAGGGACCGGACTGGGGCTGGCTACTTCTTATTCGATCATTAAAAAGCACGACGGGTATCTGGAAGTCGATTCCCACGAAGGCGCGGGTTCGCTATTTACCATCTATTTACCGGCTGCCCTCAACGGGAGGACTCCCTCCGACAACGAAGATTACCCCTGCGGCTTCCCGGCGGGGGATACCGTTAAAGGGCCGCGGGTGTTGGTGATGGATGATGAAGAAATCCTCCGCAATCTGGTTGGCGAAATACTGAGCGGTTTCAGTTACCGGATCACCGCGGTAAAAGACGGGCATGAGGCGATTAAGGCATACCGGCTGGCCAAGGAACGCGGCGCTCCCTACGCGGCGGTAATCATGGATGATCTAATACCCGGCAGTATGGGAGGGCAAGAGGCCATCATTTACCTTCGGGCCATTGATCCGGATGTGAAGGCGATCGTTGCCGGCGATAGCGCTAAAAACCGGCTTTTAAAGCACTACCGTAAGTACGGGTTCCGTGGAGCGCTGCTTAAGCCGTATCGTTTTGACGAGTTATACGGATTGCTTCATAAAGTCATTGACGACAATTGCTGAAACGGACCGCAAATCCTTTATCCTGAACTAAAATAAATAATGCTGGAGGTCAAACTTGCTCCGTGAAGCCGAAGCCATCCTTAAAAAATATTATGGTTATCCCAGCTTTCGAGAGGGACAGGCCCGGATTATCACCAGCATCCTTGAGGGGAACGACACTTTTGCGATTATGCCGACCGGCGCCGGTAAATCCCTTTGTTTTCAAATTCCCGCTTTGCTTTTTCCGGGGATAACCATCGTAATCTCGCCGTTGATCTCTTTGATGAAGGACCAGATCGACGCCTTGAACAGCCTGGGTATTCCGGCGTCTTTCATCAACAGCTCGCTTTCCTCCCGCGAAGTCAAGGACCGGATTCGCAATGCCGAAGCGGGCCGGTATAAGCTACTTTACATTGCGCCGGAGCGATTGGAAGTAGACTCGTTCCTCAGCCTGGTAGAATCGCTGGAGATTAGTTTGATGACCATTGATGAGGCCCATTGCGTCTCCCAATGGGGGCACGACTTTCGCCCCAGTTACCGCCGGATCGGCCCGTTTATCAAAAAGCTGGCGCGCCGGCCGGTGGTCGCCGCATTTACCGCTACCGCCACCCCGGAGGTTAAAGAGGATATCATCAAACTGTTGGGTTTGCGCGACCCGGCTTTGCTAATCACCGGTTTCAACCGGGAAAATCTCTTTTTTTCCGTGTGGCGGGGCGAAAACAAGCGGGACTTCGTTTTAAAATATTTGGCGTCCAATCCGGGGCATTCGGGGATTATTTATGCGGCCACCCGCAAGGAAGTCGACCAGCTTTTCACCTTGTTGCGCAGAAAACATCCGGCGGTCGGCAAATACCACGCCGGAATGAGCGACAAGGAACGGGCGGAGAGTCAGGAGGCTTTCCTTTATGATGATTTGAAAATAATGGTCGCCACCAACGCTTTCGGCATGGGGATCGACAAGTCCAACGTCCGGTTCGTGATCCATTACAATCTTCCTAAGAACATGGAATCCTACTATCAAGAAGCCGGCCGGGCCGGCCGGGACGGCGAACCGAGCGAATGTATCTTGCTGTTTACCCCGCAAGACATCTTCATTCAAAAATATTTGATTGAGGAGACCGTGCTCTCTCCGGCCCGCAAACAAAATGAATACCGGAAACTGCAGGCGATGATCGATTACGTCCATTGCTCACGCTGCCTGAGAGGCTACATTCTCGAATATTTCGGGGAAGAAAACGTCCCCGCTGACTGCGGCAACTGCGGCAATTGCAAGGATGAGACCGAACCGGTCGACATCACCGTTCCCGCTCAAAAAGTCTTCTCGTGCATCGTCCGTTTAAGGGAGCGTTTCGGAATAAAAATGGTGGCTGAGGTTTTAAAAGGCTCCGCCTCTAAACGGCTGCTTCGGCTGAATTTAAACGCCTTGCCCACCTACGGCGTGATGAGCGACACTTCTTTGACGGAGATTAAGGATTTGATCAACCGTTTGATCGCCGAAGACTATCTTTCACTGACCCAGGGAAAGTATCCCGTGGTCAAACTGAGACCGAAAGCAGTCGCCGTGTTAAGGAACGAAGTTCAGGTTCACCAGCGGATCGTGACCCGCTGGACAACGTTGGAGGAAGACAGCGCGCTTTTCGAGGTCCTCCGCCGGCTGCGCCGGGAGATCGCCGACCGGGAAGGGATTCCGCCCTATATTATTTTCGCCGACAGCACCCTGCGGGAGATGGCTAGGCTTAACCCAACCACGCCCGGGGAGTTATTGAAGATCAAGGGAGTGGGTGAGGCCAAGCTGGAACGGTACGGGGTTTTGTTTTTGAATGCGATTCAAAAGTATTTAAAAAATCAGCAAACCGGCGCGGGTTATTCATCAAAACAAGAGCCGGAAGCGGACTGAAAAATCTCCGCCAGTTCCCGGAATAAATCGGCGCCCTCCCGGATCGTCAGACGGCCTGCGAGGATCAGTTCAGCCAGTTCCCGGGTGGCGTTGGCGAGGTTTTCGGAGTCCGGGCCCGCGGCGGATGATACCTCCAGGAGTAGGGAGCCGATCTCGTCCCGGGTGAGATTATTATTTTGGATGATGGACAGAGCATCTTTTATTAATTGGCGCATGATATCCTTTTTTTATGTTCCGGGTTCCACTTTACGTTCCGCGTTTCGCGTTCCGGGTTCCGCGTTTTACTTTACGTTTCGGGTTTAATGTTCCTAGTTCCCGGTTCCCAGTTCCCAGTTACCAGTATTGGGGTTTTGCGTTCGGGCTTCGTTCCGCGTTCCGGGTTCCGCGTTTACTGTTCCAGTTCACAGTTCCCAGTTACCAGTTACCAGTTTTGGGGTTTTGCGTTGGGGCTTCGTTCCGCGTTCCGAGTTCCGCGTCTTGCTTTAAGTTTCGGGTTTAGTGTTCCTAGTTCCCGGTTTCCAGTTCCCAGTTTCCAGTTATCAGTTTCAGGTTTTGATTTTCGTTCGGGGTTCTGCGCTTTGCTTTACGTTTCGTGTTTCGCGGGTTGCATTTGTGGATATGACCGAAAGGCTAATCATCGGTTGTTAATCCGTTGTCGGTAGCGTTGCTTTAATAGACTTGCGTTGGAGCCGAGACAGGGAACGGGTTTTAGTTCCGGTTAGTTTGTGATACTCATTGCATAGCTCGTCCATTTTCGCGGCCACGGCCAGGACTTGGGCGTCGGTGCGGCCTTGTCTTTCCCAGACGGTAGTCAGTTCCCTCCGGACGATGGCGATTTTTGCTTCCAATTTAGCGATTTCAATTTGTTTTTGAGTCATGTCATTTAAACCGTTGCGCGTTTGCGGATAACGTGTTAGATGATATTGAAGGCGGCTTATAGGTTGACGCGTAATGCTTTATACGTAAGGCGCGTCTTCGTTCCCGCTTTGCCGCATTCGATTCGGTATGTTATAATATTCCTGTAAATATGGGGGACGAAAACGCTTGGTTCCGGCAAAACGACTGATTTGGGGTGATGGCCGTTAGTCAGTGTTTCGGGAAGGAGGCGTTTTCGTCCGCAATCAAATAACACGTGAAATATTATGTGTTCATGTGTTATTGATTGTTTTAATTTGGAGTAATTACCAGAGGTTTTAAGTATATTATATCTAATATTAGAACTTTGTCAAGGAGATATTTAATTTTGGAACCGAATAGTGAGACCATTGGAGCGAGATTGAAGCGGGCCAGACTTGCCAAGAACCTAACCATTCCGCAGGTATCGGAGAAAACAGGGATTTCCAAAGGAAATTTGAGTATTATTGAAAATGATAAAACCAAGCCGTCGGCTGATGCGCTGACTCTGTTATCGGATTTGTACGGCGTATCGGTTGATTGGATTTTAAAAGGCGAAACCAAAAATCAAGCCGAGGAAGGCTCAAATAATTCTCCTTCAACCACTTATACCATCAAGGAATTTAAGTTTTTCATGAGGGAGCTTGAAAGCGTTTGGGAGAAAGGCGATCCGGAAACCAAAGGCTGGATAGTGGTTCAGCTGCGGAAGGCCTTTCCTGAAGTGGAGGAAAAGATTAAGCGGAAATAATTGAAGTAAGATCCCCCTGTTTCGGGTGAAGCGGGGGGTTTTTATTTGAAAATTCTAGCTTTATTATTTAAGGTTAAATTAGGGTCCACTGTTCCGGCGGCGGGTGACTTTTTGTGCGACCAAAAAGTCACCAAAAAGTCGCATGGGCTCGGCCTTATCCATCCATGGGGCATCGCCTTGTGGACCTCCTGTCCCATAGAACCAGCGTGGTTCCCGGACCCTCCTTTATTCATCCGGGTTTTTTGTGGGTCTTCGCCCTCCTTGGCCTTCTGACTGTCAATTAGGCCTAGGCTTTCGCCGGCGACCGCTGTTTTTCATCCATGAAAAGAAGCGGCGCTCGACACCATCCTTGGAGTCGGGACGTATTTTAGTTGTGCTTTTATGTTTTTTCTCCATTCTGGTGTTAACCCAAAAAGATTTACGATCATTCAACAAACCATAATAAAGAATCCGGTGTATCAGTTCTATTGGAACCGTAACAAGCTGCAGCCACGGGAAGAATCTTTTCACCGAACATCATTGTCTGACATACTGTTGTCACCCCTTTGTGATAAGTTTAGATTAGAACCAAAATTATCTGGTTAGGGGGTGGGGTTAAATGGCATCGAAGAAATATGTTGCGGTAGTGGGTTGTCGCAATTATTTCGATCCAAAACTGCTAAAGCCCGGCTTGGTTTTGAAGTTGGTAAAGGAGCCGGAAAATTTATACGATGAAGAAGCGATTCGGGTTGAACTAGAGCCGGTCGGAAAGGTTGGGTATGTGGCCAACAGCGTACATACAGTTCCCCGTGGTTGCGCCAGCGCCGGACGGATCTATGATACTTTTAAAGACTCTTGTTACGGGATCGTCCGGTTTGTGGTCGGAGATACGGTTATTCTGGAATTGGTTAAGGCTCTGCGTTTTGAGGTTGTTATCCAGGAAGGTTTAACAGGCGAGAGGATAGACGGGCGGTTTTACCAGGAGTCCAGGGGTTAGTAATGTTTATCTTATCATCCAGGAACAGGTAATCGAAAAGGAAGGAGAGGCGTTTTCGTCTCTTCTTCTTTTTTAAGTGCGACATCTTTCTGTAAAAAGTAGGAAGATTATTATTGGTGTGAAAAATATTTAATGATTGTTCCCGAGATTTTGAGGGTTGTGGCGGAAAGTAAGGACGGAACGGAGAATTTGCGTGGACGGAAATATTTTAAGGGGGCCTTCGGATGGGAAGTTGGGGACAGGGAATAGCAGCAGGTTTCCAAAGAGATTCTAATTTGGTGTTTGGCGAGATAGATTCGGAGCCCGTCGAGTATTCGTAGTTATTTTACGGCAAATATCATTTTAAGAAGATGAGATAGTTTAAATCTAATAAGTAAAAAAAGGAGATTCATTATTTTTGTTGAATATATGGTTGATTACAATTATGTAAAATATTGGAGGATATCTTGATGGTTTATCAGGTTGATAAACGAAAAGTGAGCGAAGTATGTGATATTTTAAAAAGTGAATTTGAATGCCGAAAGCTAGATACAAATGACTACCAGTTTAGGCGCGTGGAAGGCGGCAATATAAATGTATATAGAAGTGGGAAAATAGTAATACAAGGCCCTGACTCATCAAAAGAAAAACTAAGAGCATTGTTTGAAAAGATATGTGGACATCTGTTAAACCAAGGCTCAGAAAAAGTTGAAAACATGGTTTTAACATATGATGTACCGATTGAGAAAATTAATTATTTACAACAGGAGATTGACAGGTTATGCGCTCGGAAAGGGTATCAAAAGGAAGAACGATCTGAAGAAAATGCTTTTTATAGGTATTCTATAACTGATAACACAAATAACAAAATCATGGTAACCCAATATAGAACAAATAAGTTACTGGTTCAAGGATTACGAACAGATTTATGGGAGCAATTTACTGAGTTTGTTGGAACTGAATTAGGGTTATTAACTAAAACCTATGTTGCTCAGGTTTTAGTTGAACCAAATAAAGAAATTCAGGTAGTTGACATTATAACAGATGATCAGCAAGAACAAGCTAGCGAAAGGATAAAGCAGCGGTTAGGTGAGTGTTATGATTTCCTTTATGACCAAGATAAATGTCTCATTGAGTCGTCAGAATGCCTATTAAGTATTGGAATTAATTTAAACGAATACTTCGGTTGTGTTAGTGGTACCATCAAAGCTATGGAAGGCTTTGTCAAGAAAATTGTCATTCAATTAGGGGTTTATTCTGATTCTGAAGTGAGGAAGCCAGATTTTTTTGGCGAATTGATTGATCATAAAAATAAAACTAGAAAGCTAAGTTGCAAATTTGATCAATGCTTATCGAAAGAAAAGCAAGAAATTCTACTGATGTTTATTTATGAAGGGATATTTAGGACACGCCATCCATATTTTCATGATGGACCTCCTCCAGTTAAACAATTAAAAACTCTCAAAGATGCAAGATCTTTACATGATAAATTAATTGGGATGATGAACTCCACTTTTAAACAATTGAAGGACGAATTAAGGAAATGAACAATATAATTCTAATTCCGAAAACCAAGATAAGTGAAGTTGGGGATATTCTTCTTAAATCAGGTTTTATTTGCATAGATATCCCATATGGATTTATGTATCGTTTAGATGATTCAGTGATAACTATCTATCATTCGGGAAAGGTACTTTTTCAGGGCAAAAATTTCGATAGATATTTTAAAATAATCGAGAAATTTGCAGTAACTGGTAGAAAAATAGATACCTCTCCAAATCAAAATAATCTGGATAGTGAGAAAGAAGCGAAAATTCAGGTAAAGTGTCCGCGTATCGGTACCGATGAATCAGGTAAGGGAGACTTTTTTGGGCCTTTGGTTACCGCTGCATTTTATCTAAACTCAAAAGAGACCGAAGAAAAATTGGTTCAACTAGGAGTGACTGATTCGAAAAAATTAAGCGATTCGAGAGTGAAAGAGCTGGCAACCGAAATCAAAAAGTTGGGCCCTTATGAAGTCGTAAGAATTGGGCCACAAAAATATAATGAATTATATGAGAAAATGCAGAATATAAATCAGATATTGGCTTGGAGTCATGCCCGTGCAATTGAAAACCTATTATTAAAACACGAGTGTGATTTGGTAGTTTCCGACCAGTTTGGCGAAAAAAGCTTAATTGAGAATTCCCTTTTTAAACTAGGCAAAAAGGTAGACTTAATACAGATGCATAAGGCGGAACAAGATATGGCTGTTGCGGCGGCGTCAATATTGGCAAGAAGTGAGTTTATTCATTCTATAGAAAGTTTAACAAAGAAAATCAATTTCGCCCTTCCTTTTGGTGCGGGAGAACAAGTAATTAATGCCGCTGTAAAAATTGTTAAAGAAAAAGAAATAGGATTTTTGAGAAATATAGCAAAAGTTCATTTTAAAACGTATATTGAAGTGAAAAATAGGATAAATTAACAACCATCATCTGGTGCGGTGAAAGGAGGGATTTGTTCGTAAATGGATAGTTTTGCCCAGATTGTCACCGCTACTATTCCTTTAATGAATAGTGGATTTTTCCGGGTATCTTTAATGTCTGGTACTAACGGTTGGTTACCCGAAGTATTAATTACGGCAAGAGGGGATATAAATCCCTTAGATCATTGTGAAGAGATTTATGAAAAATTGGGAGTTTTTTTAAACTCATATGGAATCAATCTGGATAAATGTAGGCTATATTTGGATTTAATGGAATACCAAGGAATCAGAGAGCCGTTTCTTTTTAAATGGGAGCTAAAAAAGAATGGTTGTCTAAAAAATCAGGTAAAGACTGTCGCCTTTTCAGATTTATCTTTAGATACTTTAAACCTTATAAAAAATTATTATTCTGATAAATGGAGTATATTTAAGGAGTCTCTTCTAACCAATGAGGAAAAAGTAGAAATAGTTGGAGATCTGCTTTCGACTTCGGTTTATGATGAAATTAATGTCGAAAAGACTTCTCTGTCTTTAAAATATAAACTTCTCGAAGTAATGCATATGGAAAAGGCTGCACATAAGTCTCAATCTACCACTGGTTTTGATCGAGTCATTACTTGGCTGGATTAGCCTTTTCTTAGAAATAAGATACAGATTAGTTTCATCTCTCATCAACATTGTATACTTTAGGAATATAATGAATTGAATACTCTGGCCGCTATTTTGGACGTTTTTTTCTTCGGCTAAAGAAAAAATCAGTCATGATGCTCCGGGGTTTCGTTCCAGTTACCAGATACGAATAATTCGGGTGATGCCTTTGAGTTTCGTTCCCAGTATTAATGATTTAATCCGTCAGTTCGTTTTAACTGGAGACAAGCCGTCAAAATCACTCCACGGCAGTGAACTGGTAACTAACTTTGGCGACTGGCTTGAGCATGCAATCTTGCGGCTTTGCGGATTTTTCTCCCTAAAAATGTTTTATCGATCTTCGCGGATTAAAGTAACAGGCTGTCCTGATGAAAACCATCAAGACAGCCTTGAAAATTATTAGGTGCTTAGTTTGGATTATTGGCGGAGCGCTCTAACCGATTTCATCTTTATTAATAACCCATAAATTCAAAGGGTCCAATAGTAAGGCCATTAGATAACTGATATGCTATGGCTTGTCCAGAGCTATCCGTAGACAATCCCAGCAAAACACCTTGAGTCTGCATCGCTTGAGATAAATCATCTTTCTTTTTTCCTTGGGGCTCAAAATTGCCAATTATTGCAATAAAGTTGAAGGTTTGACCTATTAAGCTTGTGTTATGTACCTCACATGGGATATTGCCGGCGCCGGTAATTCCGGTGAAGGAGGCTACCACATTAATCGGCGTGATCCCACCATTGAAATCTTCATAATTTTTCGGTGTCAAAGCATAAAATTTTACTTCCCGTCCCGCGGGTATCGGAATTTGGGATTCACCTTGATAATAAAAGTTTGCAAAGTTTATAACATCTCGAGCTGTACCATTTCCTACAGCGCCGATAAATTGAAAACCACTGATTGTAGCGCCATTACGCAGGATGACCGGGATATTTTGATTAAATTCGCCTACTTTTCCGGCTATTATAATTCCATCATTAATAGCCTGCACGAGCGTCCCACTATCTTTATCTTCGAGATCAAATGAATCCCCTAATTCGATTATTGCGTAAATTAGGCGCTCTTGGTTGATTAGGAAATCCGGTAATTTAAATTTAAATTTATAAAAGTCTTTAACCGTGGTCTCTATGGTCCCGGTGAAGACATGGTCAACTTTATAAGGTTCAGAGGGGTTGGGCAAAATATAAAATTTTATCGTTTTGTCGGTGTGGATGTCATATTTTTGGCTACCAACTGAATATATGCTGGGTATCGCAAACTCGATCGTACTGTCCAGTGCGCCGCCACCTCCGCCACCGCCACCGCCACCGCTGCCGCAGCCGATCAAGACGACGCTTAATAAGATCAAGGCGCCGATCTTTTTAAAATAACTAGTTTTTTTTCATTTCAAGACCTCCTTGTATTAGTGTAATTATTTGGAATTTTTATTAATGTTAATATAACTTTTTTATAATGTTTTATCAAAAAATATTCAAACGTCAATTATTAAAAAATGAAGTGAAATTAAATTTCGGGCTATTTATCAATAATGTTGAAATAAATTTTATTGAACTTCATCCGATTTGCTAGACATGATGAACTTTGACGGAATATTTGAGACAGAGTGAGTGAATGTATCAAAAGAAGATATGGCTTAAATTCCCCCATACTAGCCTTCAAAACCAATTCCATGCTGTGAAACTGGGAATGGCAACGAAGCCCTCCAGTTCGTTTTTCTCAGGAGAGAAAGAATGAGGATGGGGCCCGAAATTTGGTCAACTCTCCAACTAGCTCCTCCATGCTTTGACCTTCGAACTCGGACCTCA
>JAAYHS010000069.1 GCA_012735315.1 Bacillota bacterium
AGAAAAGATGATGGCGTCTTGAGATTTTATGAAAGAGCCGGATTCGACCGGGGCGCAAAAACAGCTTTTATTATCAGATTATAAATAAAACCCGCTTTTAAAAAGGAAGATCCTCAAAAACCGGCGAATATTTCAATAAAAAGAATCAAAAGGTGGTAATTATGATATTTGTCCGGTGGGTGGACGAAAAATATTCGGTTAATATCGGAGAGATTAATCAACAACACCAACGCTTAATCGGCATTATTAACGAAGTCTATCAGGCAAAGGTTGAGAACCAAAACCGGAATACCATTGCCGGAATTTTGGAGAAGATGGTAGACTATACTAAAACTCATTTTCAGACTGAAGAAGAATTAATGGCGGAGCATGATTTTCCGGAACTTGAGCCCCATCGTAATGCTCACCAATTTTTCGTCACTAAAGTCGGAGAGTTCAGCCGGAAATTTTCCATGAATGATGATTCGATAATTGAGGAAATGTTGGATTTCTTAAAAGAGTGGCTGCTTAAACACATTATGGAGATGGACAAGCGTTACGCGCCTTATTTAAACGAAAGAGGGATTTATTAATAAAAATTAATATAAAGGAGGAATGCGGCGCTATGGCCGCAATTTTCATTTATCCGCCAGTTTTTTAATCAAAGCCGCGATTTGAAAGTATTCTTCCTCAAGCATCCGATATTCGGCCTCGTTTTGTTCCCGATTCAGCCGGCTCAGTTCTCCTTCCAATTGGGCCAATCTTAACTCCAGCCGGATTTTTTCTTCTTGGGAATCGATGCCTTTTTGAGTTTTAGATTGAGCGGTTTGAAACTCCGAGAAGGTTCCCGGATATGTCGTTAAAGTACCATTCTCCAGATACCAGGTGGTATTACAAACGCGATCCAAAAAGTAGCGGTCATGGGAAACGACGATCAAAGCTCCTTCGAAAGCTTGGAGCGCTTCTTCAAACTTTTCCCTGCTTTCCAAGTCAAGAAAGTTGGTCGGTTCATCCAGCAACAGCAGGTCATATCGGCCGATTAATAATTTGACCAGAGCCACCCGGACCCGCTCTCCCATGCTCAAAACGGAACAGGGTTTAAACACGGCGTCGCCCCGGATCAATAACCCGGCCAACATTTGGCGGGCCAGAGCCGGCTGACAGCCGGTCCGGGTTACTTCTTCAAGTATTGTCCGCCGGTTATCGATTGATTGGATCTCTTGATCGAGATAACCGATTTTGGCGGCGGGGGAGATCCATAGTTCCCCTTGATCGATGAGTTCTTGATTCAAGATTAACCGTAGCAAGGTTGTTTTACCGGCACCGTTATTCCCAATCAAAGCCGCTTTTTCACCGGGACGGAGATAAAAATGGAGCCGGTCCAGGATGACTCGACCTCCATAGGACTTGGTGACTCCCGCGGCTGTTAGCAGCCGGGAGCCGCCATGGCGGTGTTCTTGAAAAGATAGATTAATGCCCGGCCCTTGCTTGGGCTTGGCAATCCGTTCCTCTTTCATTCTCTCAAGGCGCTTGACGGTATTTTTAACCCTTTTGGCGAGTTTTTTGGCTTTAACGCGGTAATATTCCTTGCCTCCCATGGAAGGCCCGTCCGCATTCGCTTTTTTGCGGGACTCACGATGGGCTTTTCCTTCCCAGGAGGTCAATTTTTGAATCGCCTGCTCGATCTTGCGGGCCTGTTTCTCCTGATCGTAGTAAGTTTTCAGGTCCTGGGCGAACTTGACCTCCTTGGCTTTTTTATAGGCGCTATAATTGCCGGGATAAGTGGTAATACCGGTTTTACCCAGTTCCATAATGCGCCCGGCAACCCGGTCCAGGAAATAGCGGTCATGGGAAACGATCAATACCGTCACCGGATATTCGTTCAAATATCTTTCCAACCAGGCCAGTTGCGCCAGATCCAAGTGATTGGTGGGTTCATCCAGGAGTAATAAGTCGCAGTCCTGCAGCCATAAACGGGCCAGTTGGAGCCGGGTTTTTTCACCGCCGCTTAACAGTGAGACCTTTTGATCCGCTTGAGCGGTAAAGTTGAAGCGGGATAACGCTTCGCGCCAATCATGATTGAGGTCGGAGACGGCTGATTTTAAGATCGTTTGGACGTCGGAATCGGTATCGAAACGTGAGTACTGATCGAGGTAACCGATTTTTACCGGTTGAAAAAATTGCAGCTTGCCGGAGGCGGGCGGATCGATCCCGGCTATGATCCGGAGGAGAGTGGTCTTGCCGATACCATTCGGACCGACCAGGGCGGCTTTTTCACCGGATTCCAATTCGAGGCTTACATTTTTGAAGATATCATGTCCGTCTTTAGTTTGGGCCAGATTTTGCGCTGAAAATAAAGGCATCCTGAACACTCCTTGGAGCGGCAGGATGAATGAGTAGCGTTTAACCGTATTTAAAAACGGCATCAACAAATTTCATCTAAAATGGATAATGACCAATATGAAAAAACGCGCTTAAAACCCGATCGTTCGACCGGGGCAATAACATCCTGCCGGAAGATTTTTTAATTATTAAAGCGTAGGCGGGAGTGTTATTGGATGCGCATTTTTTTCTCCTTATAAAAGTATTATCTTTACAATCATTATAAAGGGATAGGCGCAGCGTGTCAAGCGACTCTAAGAAAACCGCTACTTTAATGCGATTACCAGCGCTCCGGCCACGATCAGCAATCCGCCGGCGACGGTTTTAAAATCAGCTTTTTCACCCAGGAAGATAAATGCAAAGATCATCGCGAAGACGACTCCCAGCTTGTCAATGGGGGCTACCTTGGAAGCCGGGCCCAGCTGCAGGGCGCGGTAATAGCATAACCAGGAAGCGCCGGTTGCCAGAGCCGACAAAACTAAAAAAACTAAGGTTTTACCCGGCAGTTTGGCCGGATTTTGCCATTCGCCGAGGCCGAAGACGATGCCTCCTGAAAAAATTAAGACGACGATGGTCCGAAGAAAAGTAGCCAAATTGGAAGGGATTCCGGTTACCCCGATTTTGCCGAACAGTGCGGTCAACCCGGCAAAAAAGGCGGAACCGAGCGCAAAATACAACCAGGAAGGGATCATTTTTTAGCACCTCGTATTTGTTTATTGGTTATAATTAAACTATATTATGAATCGGCTGCGATTGCAATTGATTTGTTCAATAATTAGAAAATTACGGCAGGCCAAGACGATTATTTGGAGAAATATCAAACCGAAAACATTTTTTCTTTGAAGGAGCCCAATTGATATGGAATTATTCGCTAAAGCAACCAAACTGATCAAAGGATTTAAAGGAGAGCGGTATGCCTTCGGTTTGGGAGTCATCGACCAGGTGGGCGAGTTTGCGTCCCGGCACGGAAAAACGGTATTGGTCATCGGCAATGAGAGGCATCTGAAGCCGGTCCTTGACAAGGTGGTAGTTTCTTTAAACAGTCGTGGGATGAAATTGGCGGGGGGCCGGGTTTTGCATGGCGCCGGTCCCAATTCTCCGCGGGAGGATGTCTACCGGATCGAGAGTTATATTCTTCACTATCAACCCGACTGCATCGTCCCCATCGGCGGCGGAAGCACCATTGACGCGGTGAAAGCCGCCAACGCCCTCGCCGCATTGGGAGAGTATAGTCCGGAGATTGATACTTATTTTGGGACCGGTTTGGTTTCCGCGGCATTATCCGAAACCGGAAAAAGGTTAAAGCCGTTAATCCCGGTCCAGACCGTGGCCGGTTCCGGAGCGCATCTGACCAAGTATGCCAATATTACCGATCCGGTGGCCGGTCAGAAAAAATTGATCGTTGACGAGGCGATCGTGCCGGTGGAAGCCGTATTCGACTATGCGGTAACCGAGAGCATGTCGGTGGAGGTGACTATCGACGGCGTTCTCGACACGTTTGCCCATAGTCTGGAGGTCTTTTTGGGAGCCGATGATGCTAAATTCGATTTACTTACGGAAGTGGCCGAATGTGGGATCTCATTAGTTGTCCAAAATGCGGCCGAAGCGATTAAAAACCCGTCGGATCTCAAGGCCCGGCACGCATTGGGTCTGGCGGCGGATTTAGGCGCCTATTCGATCATGATCGGCGGAACCAACGGCGCCCACCTGACCAGTTTTTCATTGGTGGATCTGGCGAGCCACGGTAGGGCTTGCGGCATAATGAACCCTTATTATACCGTATTTTTTGCTCCCGCCGTGGAACGGCAATTACACGTAGTTGGCGAAATCTTGAAAGAGGCGGGATTTATCGGCGCCGATCTCAATAGTTTAAAAGGAAGGGAACTCGGGATTACGGTTGCCCGAGGGATGATCGCCTTCAACGAAAGCATCGGTGCGCCGACGAAACTCTCCGATTTGCCGGGATTCAGCGCGAAACATATTACCCGGGCTTTGGCGGCGGCCAAGGATCCGCAACTGGAGATGAAACTTAAAAATATGCCGGTCCCGCTTACCGCTTCTCAGGTCGATGAATTCATGGGACCGATCTTGGATGCGGCCCAGACCGGAGATTTTAACTTGATCAAAAATTTGCCTTGAAAGGATGGTTTAATGTTGCTCGAACTTATTCGAAAAAGACGCAGTATTCGCCGGTATTTAGGAAAGCCGGTGGAAGCGGAGAAAGTCCAGCTCTTAATTGAAGCCGCCTTGCGCGC
>JAAYHS010000008.1 GCA_012735315.1 Bacillota bacterium
AGCCGGTTCCAGACCTCGCTGATTTTTACCAAATCAATAATTTTTTCCAAATTAGCCCGTTTTATATTCGGAGGGACTTTTTTTATATCTCCGACGAAATCGAGGTATTCTTTAACGGTCATTTCCCCGTACAAAGGCGGGAATTCGGGCAAATATCCGATCATTTGCTTAACAGCTTGCGGTTCTTCCAGAATATCGAGGCCGTTGATTTTTACCGAACCCGAGGTTGCGGAGATATAGCCGGTGATAATATTCATGGTGGTGGATTTCCCAGCGCCGTTAGGGCCGAGAAAACCGAGGATTTCTCCTTTATTAACGGAAAAGTTGAGTTGATCGATGGCCGTATGTTGTCCGTAACGTTTGGTTAGGTTCGTAACTTGAATCACTAGACTCCCTCCCGTATCGATTTAATCATTTATTAATCTTATCATTTTATGGTTAAATAAATCAAGTGGAGTATCAGATTATCATGTCGGTTACAATAATTTGTCGACGATCCAATTTAACGATTTTAAAAAGGGGAAGTTCCAATGACATGGCCTTCCGTTATTTTTTAGGGAAAAGAGGAAATCGAGAAAGTCGCCAGAAAATATTATCTCAAGAAATTATGTTTAGGGGGGCGAATCATGAAAATTTTCGGAGTATTGCTGCTCAGTCTAATGTTAATCGGGCCGGTTTCGGCCTATACAGCCGACGGCTTGTTAAAAGGCGTGGAGCACTTTAAGCAGTCGACCGTTAAGATTCAAGGAGAAAAGGTTATCTACTTCGACCCATACATGTTTGAC
The DNA here is from genome assembly GCA_012735315.1 of Bacillota bacterium. Lineage (GTDB taxonomy): Bacteria > Bacillota > UBA4882 > UBA8346 > UBA8346 > JAAYHS01. The sequence goes on from JAAYHS010000008.1 coordinate 786, forward strand.
GGGGAACCCCGCGATGGGGATTTGGTCTTTATCACCCACACTCACGGTGACCATTTATCAATAGCCGATGTTCAAAAGGTAATGAAACCCGATGCAACTATAATACTTACCGAGGATGGAGTTGAAAAGGTCAAAGCCGCCGGATTAACCAACCTATTAATTGTATCTCCCAACAAGTCTTATGAAGTTGCGGGAATTAAGTTTGAGACCGTTCCGGCCTATAATATCGGAAAGCAATTTCATCCCCGTGACAAAAACTGGGTCGGTTATATAGTTACAATCAACAAAACTAGATATTATATACCGGGCGATACCGATTTTATCCCGGAGATGAAAAATTTTAAAGCGGACGTCGGGTTTTTCCCGGTTGGCGGGAAATATACCATGACCGCCGCTGAGGCGGCCAAAGCGGCTAACATCATGAAACCGAAAATCGCGGCGCCGATTCACTTTTTGGATGTGGTCGGCACAATGGAAGACGCAAAGCAGTTCGTTGCCGCTTTGGACCCGGGTATTGAAGGAGTTATTCTTAAGAAATAGCCTCTTACGCCGGTCTAAAGACTTTGCAACTATCGTTAATGCCAACCTCACTTTATTTTGCAATTGTTCACTCCGCTTAGTCCGATAAGTTGAAGAGAGCCATATGATGGTGGTAAAAGGGGTAGATCCCTTTAAAAGGAGGTTGGCTAATGAGCTGCTATTGTTATTCTCCGGTAACCGGCAAACAACAGGTGCGGGCTACTACCGAGAAGATTAAGGTCTTAAAAGTCATCGGCGAAAAAGTCGGCCAAGTGGTAGTGGAGAGCAACACCAAGATCAATGCGGTTAAAATCGATCGTATCCACGCGGATATCAGAGATGTTACGGATCATGTCTTTAAGGACAAAGTCGTAAAACAAGGAACAATTCATAAGCAAATTTTTTATGTTGATCCCGAAGGCGTGGTCCGTGAACTCCAGGAAAGAATCCCATTCATGATGACCGTGGATATTCCGGGGATTAAGAGGACTCCGTTCACCGATGTTCAAAATCACTTACTGGATATTGACACCGATTACGTATTGGAGCCGGCCACCGGCGCCGAATACGGCAATTTGATGCAGAAAATAGTGGCGCATATTTTGGTTAAAGTCTCGGAATGGGTCCAATTGGATGTCGTTACCAAGGTCGATGTTTTCCCGAAAATTAACGCTTCAAGCCGGATTGATTATTGTAAGAAGTATTAGCGGTTATGTTCGCGGGGCCTTTATCGTGATGATAAAGGCCCCTTTTGATGCGCGTCCTTGTAAAGGGCGGTTTTTAAAAAAATCTAATCCGGAGGAATAATTTACGGATAATGATTGAGGGGTAATCAGCCTATCCTCATATCGGCTAAATTATATAAAAGGAATTGTTTTAACGGCAACGAATATTTTATTGAAAAATGAATGCATCCGGTGGGTTTTCTCATTGATGATGAGATTTTGGCGAACCGTTTTTGATGGTTGTGTCGTAGGATAATCGCCGTGAATTTTGAATCGTGGTATCGATTCTGATTACTCATTTGGGTATGGGAAGGAGTAGAAACATGCAACAAGGGATTATTGAAGTCTATACCGGAGACGGGAAAGGGAAGACTACCGCTGCGATCGGTTTAGCGGCCCGGGCTTGGGGGCGGGGGCTTAAGGTCAAAGTTTTTCAGTTTTTGAAGGCGGCGGGGGAATCCGGAGAACACTGGGCCTTTTTAAGTTTTAATCCGGCGCTTCACATTTATCCGTTTGGAACGGGCGAGTTTATCTTCGATCAGCCCCCCTCGCCCAAGGAGATTGAGTTGGCGACGCAAGGCTGGGAACAGGTTGAGGAAGCGATATCATCGGATAAATTGGATATGGTGATAATCGATGAGATAAGCCATGTGATTAATAAAGGAATTTTGCCGTTGGAGAAAGTATTAACGGCTTTGAAGGGAAAACCGGAACGACTGGAACTAATATTGACCGGCCGCGACATGCCGGAAGAAATTATTGAACTGGCCGATTTGGTAACCGAGATGAAGCTGGTGAAGCATCCTTACCAGAAAGGGGTTACCGCCCGAAAGGGGATTGAGTTTTAAACGACTGCCCCGGTTCGCTCAATTTCCCGAGGGGGACTGGAGCAAGGACAATGTTACCGGCGGTTTCGCCGGTAATGATTTCCGCCTGGAGTAAAGATCATTTTATCGAGGCGGTTCGCTAATGCGCGGTGGAGGCTTGAATTAATGTCGTTATTGGAACGAACGATAGCCAACATTAAAGAGCTGGATCAAAAAGTAATCGAGGAAATCAAGGCGTATCAAAAGCGGTTGACCAAACCTCCGGGAAGTTTGGGGGTTTTGGAAGAGATTTCAATCCGGTTGGGCGGGATTACCGGTCAAAAATGCCCTGATTTAAGAAAAAAAGCGGTTGTGGTCATGGCCGCGGATCATGGCGTAGTAGCCGAAGGAGTCAGCGCGTTCCCCGCTGAAGTTACGCGTCAGATGGTGGATAATTTCGTCCACGGGGGCGCGGCGATCAATGTTTTAAGCAGGCATACCGGGGCCGATGTGTTTATAGTCGATGTGGGGGTAGCGGCGTCGCTTGAACATCCTCGGGTTCTTTCCCATAAAATCAGGCCCGGCACGGATAATATGGCGCAAGGTCCGGCCATGACAAGGTCGGAAGCGGTAGAAGCATTGGAAGTCGGAATCAGGGTTGCCGACGACTTGCTCGGTAAAGGCTATCGGATGCTGGCCACCGGAGAAATGGGAATCGGTAATACTACCGCTTCCAGCGCTTTAGTGGCGGCTTTTTTAGGGGTCCCGGCCGTTGAAGTGACCGGACGGGGGACCGGAATAAACGCCGCAGCCGTCGAGCATAAAGCGGAAGTAATCGATCGGGCGCTTGCCGTAAATCGTCCCGACCCGAATGATCCCCTGGATGTTCTGGCGAAAGTGGGCGGTTTGGAGATCGCCGCTCTGGCCGGGTTGATATTGGGAACAGCCGCGAAACGAGCGCCGATCGTGATCGACGGCTTTATCAGTTCGGCGGCGGCCTTGGTCAGTTCCAAGCTTGTGCCCCGTTCGCCGGATTATATGATCGCTTCCCATTGTTCGGCGGAAACGGCCCACCGCAAATTATTGCAGTATATGGGATTGAAACCGGTTTTAGAGTTGGAAATGCGCCTCGGGGAAGGGACCGGCGCGGTGTTGGCTTTTCCAATAATTGAAGCGGCGGTAAAAATCGTTGAAGAGATGGCCACCTTTGAGTCGGCCGGAGTGGCGGGGGCTAATGACTGAGCGAGTAAGTTCCAGACATATCTTGGTCACCGGCGGGGTTCGTTCCGGTAAAAGTAAGTATGCCGAGGATTTGGCCGGCCGGTTGGGCGGAAAAGTAATCTATCTGGCCACGGCGCAGGCGCTTGATGCCGAAATGCGCCGGCGGATCGAAAAGCATCGCCGCCATCGTCCCCATGATTGGACAACCATTGAAGAACCCGTACAAGTACCCGAGGTTCTTTCCAAATATCAAAAAGGGACCACTGTTTTACTGGATTGTCTGACGCTTTATCTGAGCAATCTTTTTTTTAAGTATGAACATTTAGACGCGGATGGCCGGGAGCAAGCCGTCAACGATCAAATAATCGCTTTGGCCGCAACCGTCAAACGGAGTGACGCCAATATCATTATCGTCACTAATGAAATCGGCTGGGGAGTAGTACCCGATAATGAGTTGGGCAGAAGATTCCGGGATCTGGCCGGTAGCGCCAACCAGACAATCGCCGCTGTTTGCGAAGAAGTCTATCTGATGGTGAGCGGCATACCTGTTCGGATTAAAGGAGGAAAGGATGCTTAAAACCCTTAGAATAGCGGTGGGTTTTCTTACTGTGCTGCCGGTGGCCCCGAAAAAAATTGAGCCGGCGGATCTGGGAAGGTCGGTGGCGTTATTTCCGTTGGTCGGCATCATTTACGCCGTCGTCGCCTGGGGTTCGTTGAGGGTCTCCACCGTTGTTTTTTCTGAAGAGATCGCCTCCTGGTTGACGGTATTGTTGCTTACGGTTCTGAACGGGGCGATTCATTGGGACGGGTTAATCGACACCGCCGATGGGTTGGGGGGACGGACTCCCGAACAAACCCGGGCGTTGATGAAGGACAGCCGGATGGGGGCGTTCGGCGGTATCGCGCTGGGTTTTTTGGTCATTGGGAAAATCATGTTGCTAAAATCATTGATAAATCAGCCTTTAGCGGTATTTATCGCGCTGTTTTCCGTCTCCCGGTGGGCGATGGCTTTTCAAATTTATTCTCAACCATCGGTTTCCGAGGGGTTGTTAAAGTGTTTTGTGATTGGAAACCGCCGGGTGGGACTGGTAATTGCTTCGGGATTGACTTTGCTGCTTGGCCTTTGGTCGTTTCCGGTCGGTGGCGTGTTGCTGGGATTGACTTTACTGATGCTTTTATTAATCAATCCCCTGTTAAGATGGAAGTTCGGTGGCATAACCGGAGATATTCTGGGGGCGACTAATGAGTTGATCGAATTAAGCTGTCTGTTGGTTTTAAACATAGAGAGCTTTCGATTTTAGTTTTTAGAAATGTTGAAAAGAATCAGGCCTGTTAATAATAAAAACGGAAACGGTGAATTGGCGAATGGGGATGCCGGATAAGGAAAAAGTTTTATTCATCGATATTGACGGCGTTTTATTCGGGGAATATGACGGTTACTATCAACTTCGGCCCGGGGTGTCTTCCTTTTTTAAATGGGCCAGCCGTCATTTTCGAACCGAATTTTTAACATGTTGGTCCTGGCCTCGAGTTCAAATTTTTTTGGAGTCGCTTTATATCGACCGCCGGTCGTTGCGCCTTGGCTATCGTGAATGGCGCAATTTGAAAACCGACGGAATTAACCCTGAAAGCGACGATTTTTACATAGTCGACGATAATCTGTTGGTTGAGGAAATAAATCAGTTGAAGGCCTGGGGCATGGAAAACCGCTATCTAAAGGTTGACAAAGAAGGCCGGGATCAATTGGAGCATGTCAAAGAAAGAATCATTCGAATGGAAGGCATTTGTTAAAATGAAAACGGAACCGGGAAAACTTTATCTGGTGGCCACGCCCCTCGGTAATCTGGAGGATATCACCCAACGGGCTTTAAGAATCTTGGCCGAAGTCGACTTAATCGCCGCCGAAGACACCAGACATACTTTGAAACTCTTGAATCATTTCGGGATCAAGCGCAGAACGCTTAGCTACCACCGGCATAATGAACGGGAAAGAAGCAAGGAAATAATCGAAATGTTGCTTTCCGGTTTAAATGTCGCCTTGGTCTCGGACGCCGGAATGCCCGGGATCTCCGATCCGGGAAATTTTTTGGTCGCCGAGGCGATTAAACAAGGGGTTAAAGTTATCCCCATTCCGGGCGCTTCAGCGGTCGTTACCGCCTTGGCCGCTTCGGGGTTAGCCACAAACTCTTTTTGGTTCCAAGGTTTTTTGCCCCGTAAAGCCAAAGAAAGAACCGAAATCTTAACCGAGCTAGCCAAAATTAAAGGCACGTTGGTTTTTTATGAAGCCCCCCACCGGCTGACGGCTACCTTAAAAAGCCTCCTTCAGGTTTTGGGGGATCGGAATACGGTAATCGCCAGAGAATTGACGAAAATTCATGAAGAGTTTATCCGGGGGCGTTTATCGGAGGTTATCGCCCATTTTGAAAATCAATCTCCCAAGGGAGAAATCACCATCTTAATCGAAGGGGCGACCATCGGGAAAAACCGTCAAAATTCGACAAATCAAAATAATTTCAAAATTGGAGTGATAAATAAGACGGCAGGGCTAAATTTGCGCCAAAATTTGAAAAAAATCGCCCAAGAAACGGGGAAAAGCGTTAGAGAGGTTTATCAAATCTATCTAGCGGAAAAAGAAAAAAAATAGAGGAGGTAGTCCTCCTCTGTCCTAGCTTTATAACTTAACTAGCGCCTTTCATTGATTCCAAACAGGAGGTGCAAATGTTTTTGTCTTTAAAGTTTTTGATGTTTTCAGCATTGCCGCAAAAGATGCAAGCCGGTTCGTACTTTTTAAGAATGATTTTTTCCCCATCGACATAAATTTCTAAAGCATCCTTCTCGTCGATCTGGAGGGTGCGGCGTAATTCAATCGGAATTACTACACGACCTAGCTCGTCAACCTTTCGCACAATCCCTGTGGATTTCATCATGTTGCTTCTTCTCCTTTCTGTTAAAATTCGACACCGACACCATTTATTATACCTAAATTTACATGCATAGTCAAATTGATCCAAAAAAAATTTACAAAAATTTTTCATAATTATTTGTGTGAGCGAAGGAGATAAATTCTCCAAATGCCGAATAATATATAAAATGTTTTTAATGAAAAAAACGTTTAAGCCCAAGAAGTTCGCGGGTCAAAAGCGTTTATTCCGATATTTGTCCGGATCGAGCATATTTTAAAGGGTCGCCGCAGATGATACTTGACAGAACCTTTTTTTGCGACTATATTAAAAAGAAATCGGTTAATTTAAAAGCGATGAGGGAAAGGCCCTTACCCAAACCGTGGACAGAGAGTCGGCGGGGGCTGAAAAGCCGACCGGCGTAAGTAAGGAGTATGGTTCCGGAGTTGCCGTTTTGAAATGATTTAGTAGCTGAGTAAAAACGGCCGTTTGGTTAACGTTATAAACCATAGAGTCCTCGGATATATCAATATTTGAGGAAAATTGGGGTGGTACCACGAAGGCAACCTCTCGTCCCCTATGGGATGAGGGGTTTTTTTGATTGGGATTAACGGATTTTACCGATTACGCGGATTGAAAGCGGTTTTTGGGGGTAAATTCGGATTTTATAATTCCGATAATTGCGCTGGTAAGAGCTCACCATATTTTTAGTAACTGGTGGATTGGCTGTTTAAACTATAATAATAAAATTCTGGAGGGGATTACTGTGGGCAAGTTTTATATTACCACGCCGATTTATTATCCGAGCGACAATCTACATATCGGTCATGCCTATACCACGGTGGTGGCCGACGCTTTAGCCCGTTATCACCGGCAAATCGGCGATGAAGTCCGGTTTTTGACCGGAACGGACGAACACGGCCAAAAGATTCAAAGACGGGCGGAGGCGGCCGGGGTTTCGCCACAAGCATATGTAGACCGGATTGTCGCCAACATTAAAGATTTATGGCTTAAATTCAAGATTTCCAATGATGATTTTATCCGCACCACCGAAGCCCGGCACGAGGAAGCGGTTCAAAAGATTTTTGAACGCCTTTACCGGCAAGGCGATATCTACAAGAGTGAATACGAAGGTTGGTACTGTACTCCATGCGAAGCCTTTTGGTTGGAACGGCAACTTCAAGAAGGCAATAAATGCCCCGATTGCGGCCGGGATGTGGAATTGGTAAAGGAAGAAAGTTACTTCTTTAGACTATCCAAATATGCCGATCGTTTGATGAAATATATCGAAGAACATCCGGAGTTCATTCAACCGGTTTCCCGCAAGAATGAGATGATTAACAACTTTCTCAAACCGGGTTTGGAGGATCTTTGCGTCTCCAGAACCACCTTTGATTGGGGAATAAAAGTCCCCTTCGATCCTAAACATGTGGTTTACGTATGGCTGGATGCGCTTTCAAATTATTTAACCGCCCTGGGATATCCCGAAGAAACCGATCTATTTCGTAAATTCTGGCCAGCGGATGTGCACTTGGTAGGGAAGGAAATCGTCAGGTTCCATACTATTATTTGGCCGATTATCTTAATGGCTTTGGATCTGCCGTTACCGAAGCAGGTTTTCGGTCATGGTTGGCTGGTGTTGGAGAGCGGTAAAATGTCAAAGTCAAAGGGCAATGTAATCGATCCGGTGGTTTTGATCGATAAATACGGTTTGGACGCCATTCGTTACTACTTATTGCGGGAGATTCCTTTTGGCGCCGACGGTTTTTACTCCGAGGAAGCGCTCATTTCAAGGATAAATCAAGATCTGGCCAATGACCTGGGTAATCTTTTGCACCGTTCCTTATCGATGATTGAAAAATTCAACGGCGGCATAATCCCCGCTCCCGGCGGCTATCAAGATCTGGACCGGCAAGTGATTCAACAGGCGGAAGAAAGCGTAGCTGATTTAAAATCCGCTATGGAAAGCCTTGAGGTCAATCAAGCGTTGGCAGCCATCTTTAAACTGGTCAGCCGGGCCAACAAATATATTGACGAAGCGGCGCCTTGGGCTTTGGCCAAACAGCCGGAGCAACAAGAGCGGTTGCATACCGTCCTTTACGTTATGGCGGAGACGCTGCGGCTGGTCGCAGTGTTGCTCGAACCTTTCCTGGTGGAGACACCGGCCAAGATACGGGAGCAGTTAGGGATCAAGGAGGAAAATACCGGCTATTTCGAGAGTATTAAATGGGGTAGATTGAAGTCCGGGGTTCGGACCAAAAAAGGTTTGCCGATCTTCCCTCGGATTGAGGAGGAGAAGGCTACGGAGCCGGCAGCCGTGAAACGGCCGGAACCCAAGAAAGAAGCGGCGCAACCTTCGGAAGTTAAAGCGGATCGAATCACCATCGACGAATTTGCCAAGATTGATTTGCGGGTCGCCAAGGTCTTGGAAGCCGAAAAGGTGGAAGGATCGGATAAGCTCTTAAAATTGAAGATTAACATTGCGGGAGAGGAAAGGCAGATTGTAGCCGGAATCGCCCAGCATTACTCGGCGGAACAACTGATCGGCAAGGAAATTGTGGTGGTGGCCAATTTGAAACCGGCCAAGTTAAGGGGCATTCTTTCCGAAGGAATGCTGCTGGCGGCTTCCAACGACTCGGGTAAATTGGCGTTGGTCAGGCCGGAAGTCGAGATCGGTTCCGGAGCTAAAGTAAAGTGAACTGGATCGACAGCCACGCCCATCTTAATGACGCCGCTTTTGAAAATGACTTGGAACGGGTAATCGATACCGCTTTCGAATCCGGAGTGAAAGCCGTTTTAGTTCCGGGTTTCGACTTGGCTTCCTCAATAAAAGCAGTGGAACTGGCGGCGAAATATAAAATAATCTGGGCGGCCGTGGGAGTTCATCCCCATGACGCGAGGATGTGGGATCGAGCTCAAGCAAACGAAATAGCGCAATTGCTGGTAGAGCCCAAAGTGGTCGCGGTGGGGGAAATCGGCTTGGACTACCACTATAATTACTCGACCAAGGAAGAGCAGTTCAAAGCCTTTAGTGAACAGTTGCATCTGGCCAAGGAATATGATAAACCGATAATCGTTCACAACCGGGAAGCGCACCAAGATATTTGGGAGACGCTGAACCGGGAGAAGGTGGATGCCGCCGGCGGAGTGATGCACTGTTTTAGCGGCAGCCGGGAGATGGCTCTCAGGTTTTTGAATTTAGGTCTTTATATTTCTTTTGCCGGACCGCTTACCTTCGCGAATGCCGTAAAACTACGCGATGCGGCCGCCGCGGTTCCTCCGGAAAAGTTATTGGTGGAGACCGATTCTCCTTACCTTGCCCCCCATCCGTTGCGGGGACGCCGGAATGAACCGGCTAATGTAAAGTTGGTCGGAGCAAAACTGGCGGAGCTTAAAAATATGGCCTGCGAAGAAGTGATGGAACTGACTTCCGCCAACGCGCAAAGATTGTTCGGCATTACCGTTTAGCGCTGGAAGACCGGTGTAATTAAATTTAAAAAAGCGGCATAATTAATGATGATCTCCGATTTAACAAATATTTAAGAATATTTTACCCCGCATCTAAATAGGTGAGTCCAATGAACGATGGAATTAATGCAAAGCCGGAGATGACCATCGCTTATAAGCTGTATGGTTCTTTATATTTAAATATTACTAACAGATGTCCAAATTCCTGCGTTTTTTGCGTCCGGAAGAGCAAAAACGGAGTGGGGTACAATCTTTGGCTGGAACACGAACCTTCTTTGGCTGAAGTTATCGAGGCGATCGGCGCTCCTTCCGGTTATCCGGAAATCGTTTTTTGCGGTTATGGCGAACCGCTGCTGCGGCCGGAGATCGTGGAGGGGACGGCGCGGTGGTTAAAACAATGGCCCGTACCGGTGAGGATTAATACCAACGGGTTGGCCGATTTGTTTTTAGGATACGATGTTTTGCCCCGTTTAAAGGGCTTGATCGATGTAATCTCGATCAGTTTGAATGCCGATAATGCATCGCTTTATCAAAAGTTGACCCGGACCGAATTCGGCGAAAAAGCTTTTCCGGCAATTCTGGAGTTTGCCAAACGAAGCATTAAATATATTCCGCGCGTGATTTTAACAGTGGTAAACTATCAGGAGGTAAACCTCGAAAAAGCGGCGGCCATCGCTGAAACAATCGGCGCCGAGTTTCGAGTCAGGGAATTTATGGAATAAAAGTCGGCCGGCAGGATCAGACTGACTAAACCTAGAAAAGGGTAAACCAGATTCTAGAATATTGTAAGAATTATTCCAGGAGGTACAAGATGAAACTAAAAATCATCCCGAGCCGCTGGAAAAAACGGGATTATCTCTATCTGGGTTTAGCAGTCGTTTTATTTTTGACAGCATGCGGATTGATTTATTATACATTGGCCCTCGACCGTGTGGTATTGTCGGTCGACGGCCGCCGCTATGAATGGAAAACGCTCAGCCCGACCGTGAGCGAGGCGCTTCGGGAAAAAGATGTGACTCTCGGCCAAGGAGATGTAGTCAGACCGCCGTTATCTTTTAAAATTAAAGAAAATACCGAGATTGAGGTGATCCGGGCCTTTAAAGTTCAAATAGCCGCCGGAGGTAAAACGATTGATATCAAGACCGTCGCCAAGCCGGTGCGGGAGGTATTAACCGCAGCGGGGATAAAGTTCGATGAAGGCGATATTATTGAGCCGGATTTGGAGACTGTAGTCGGTCCCGCGGAAAAGATCCGGGTCGTTGCGGTTAGGATGGAAACCATTACCGAACGGGTCGCCTTAAATCACGAGACCGAGTATAAAAACGATCCCAATTTGGAACGGGGAGTCCGGAAAAGGATCCGTTCCGGGAAACCCGGTTTGGCCGAACACCAAATTCAAGTAATTTACCATGATAAACAGGTAGTCAAGAAAACCACCCTGACCAAAAAGATAATTAGGCCCGCGATCAATGAAATTGTCGCGGTTGGAACCAAACCCGTCGTGAGGACTTTGGTAACCTCGCGCGGCTCGTACCGCTACATTGAGGCCAGAATAATGGAAGCCACCGCTTATTATCCGGGGCCTGAAAGCTGCGGCAAATATGCGGACGGCTATACCTACACCGGTAAAAAAGCCGGTTATGGCGTGGTGGCGGTTGATCCCAGGGTAATCCCCTTGGGAACCCAACTTTATATTGAGGGTTACGGCAAAGCGGAAGCCGCCGATATCGGAGGGGCTATCAAGGGGAATAAGATTGACCTTTGTTATGACACATACCAGGAAGCCATCCGGTTCGGCCGAAAAAAGGTCAAGGTTTATATCTTGGAATAAGCGAACGGGACGGCTCGGATCGGGATGAGGGGGATTAACGGAGGTTACGGTTGGACATGCTTTAACCGGCTGTATTCCCTCGCTAAAGGTTACAGGTTCCACAAGGAGGTTAAGTGATGAGATTGGGCAGATTTAAAGCGGGAGATCGGGTTTTCATCGGGGCGGTTAGGGGTGATGTGGTAGTCGACCTTGAAAAAACCGCCGCTACAAGGGAAGGTTTCTTAAAGGATAAACCGGATTTTTCCGAAATGAATTCGATGCTGACTCGCCTCGACGACTTGGCGGCGCTGCTGAAGGGGGATCATGAGAGTCGCGTCGTTCATCCGTTAAGCGGGTTGAAGATATTGCCGCCGCTAACCGCTCCCGACAAAATTATCTGTATTGGTCTCAATTATAATGAACATGCGGTTGAATCGGAAATGGAACTCCCGGAAGAACCGGTATTTTTTTGCAAATTTAAGTCTTCGATAATCGGTCCGGAAGCCCCGATTATGATCCCCAAAGTATCGAACCAGGTGGATTACGAGGCGGAGTTGGCGGTAATCATCGGCAAACGGGGCAAACATATTCCGGAGGAGGAAGCCATGGAGCATGTGGCCGGATATACCTGTTTCAACGACGTCAGCGCCAGGGATCTGCAATTTCGCGGCGGCCAGTGGATTAAAGGAAAAGCCCTCGATACCTTCGCGCCGCTGGGGCCATATATAGTAACCAAGGATGAAGTATCCGATCCGCATAATTTAAAGATCGGCTTAGAACTAAACGGAAGAATGATGCAGGATTCTTCAACGGACAAGCTCATTTTCAATATACCCCGATTGATTGCTTTCTTATCTCAACTATTCACTCTGGAAGCGGGGGACATCGTCGCCACCGGAACCCCGTCCGGGGTGGGATTTACCAGACAACCGCCGGTATTTTTGAAACCCGGGGATGTGGTAAAGGTGATCGTCGAACAAGTCGGGGAATTGGTCAATCCGGTGGTCGCCGAGGCATAACGACGTTGGCGTAAGATTTATCAATCTTGAAGAGGGGATTTCGTTTTTTTAACAGCTACAGATTA
>JAAYHS010000070.1 GCA_012735315.1 Bacillota bacterium
GAGGATATGCCATTCCCCTCAACCTCCCTCTCCAACCGGCGGCAACAATCCCGGTATTCGCAATATTTAAGGCAATCGCCTTCGGTCAGACCGAAATCGCCGCTCCTGATCCCGACAACCGCCGCTATTATTTGCTGTCTAACTCCTTCCAACAAAGCTTCCCATCCTTCCTGGTCGAGAAGGCCCTTGCCTTTCAAAACCGGCCCCAGCCGTTCCCGGTTCCAGATTCCACCGTTACCCCGGGATGGGTTGCGTAACCCCAGATAACTCCCGCCGACGGCTTGTCCCGGTCCAAAATGCAATTGTTCCAAAGCCATCAAATAAACGGGAATCTGGAGGTCCTCCAATTCAAGCAGATCCTTGGCGGTCGGCCCCCGACCCAATTTATAGTCATAGACCGTGAATTTACCTGACTGATCGCGATCCACTCGGTCAACCCGTCCCCCAATCTTAACGACGATCTGATCTTCCAACCGGTACGGCGCGGCCAAAGTTTCCGGACCGGAAAGATCACCTCCGGTTCCGAAACTCCATTCAAACCGGTCAAATTTGAACCGGCCGGCCGTCGCCTCGGCCCAATCCAGTTCCGATTCGAGCCATCGCTGTAAAGTCTTGCGGATCTCTTCCAGTTTTAAGGACAAAATCATCTCCGCCGGCTGGCTTCCGCTCCATTTCCGCCATTCTTGATATTGATCCTCGATCAGCCCGCTAAGGAGTTCCCAATAGCGGTCTTTTTCTTCCCGGGACAGCGATCGGCCGCGCACCTTTTTCCCGAATTCGCGGAGGATCGCATGGTATAAAAGACCCATGTCCAACAGTTCCGGAAGTAAAGTCGGCTTCGGCGCCGGCTTTATTTTGATAACGTACTTCAAAAAAAAGCGATATGGGCAAGACCGGTAATCCTCGATAGCGGTGATCGAATAGCAATGGTCCTCTCCGAATTCGCCGTTCAACAATTGAATGATTTTTTGATCAGCGGCCAATCCTTTCCATAATCCGGCTTGACGCCAATCCCGCAAACGCTTGACTAAGCGGCGGCGCTTAAGGTCGGCAAGGGCTAACCGGAGTTGCTCCATTTCTTCCGGTCCAATTTGCGCTTCCGGCTTAAGTAAAACAGTAACCAGCCATTCGTTGATCTCGGCGGCGCTGTAACAATCGTTACGGAAGCCGGGAACCCGCGGCGCCAGACCGTATTTAATCGCCCTTTCCTCTAGCTCCGGGACCCACTGCAGGACCTCATCCAGGAAAATCGAACGATTTTGAGGTTGACCTCCCTCGTCTTGATCGCAATATACCAAGTATAACCGTTCCCGGGCCGTTTGAAGGGACCAGTAAAAAGCCAATTCTTCCTGAAGCCAATATCCTTCTCCGGTCTCCAGATCAATCCCTAATGTTCCCAATTCCCGGCGCGCGGCCGGAGACAGTTTCCAGTCGTTCACATAGGCCCGGGGAAAGACTCCTTGTTCCAAGCCGGCGATAAATACCACCGGCGCTCTTAGTCCCCGCGCTTCCTGCGGCGGAAGGATTTTAAGCGTCCGACTTCCGTGAACCGCAACCCGTTCCACCGTTAACTCGGACCAACATTCACTGATAAACCGCCGAAACTCCGCCAAGCTTAATTCGGCTTGAAAACAACTCAACCCGACCAGCGCCCGGCCGATTTCTTCTAATGTCCCGATGCAGGCTTGCGCCGCCCGGATGTTTTCAACTTCCAAGGCCAATATCTCCGGGTCCTCGGAAAACCTTCCCGCTCCATAAAACCGATGCGCTTTAAACCATTCCAAGGCCAATTCCAGATAATCTTTGAGAAAAGCCCGTTCCGGAATTTTCTTAAGCCATTCAATCATCATTAACAGCGGTTTTAAGTCCAATCCCTCTTCAGCCGCCTTTTGGCCGAACCTTTGATCTTCGATCAGCTCCAACCAGCGTCGTCTGCTGGAGACTCCTCCATAACACCGGCCGATCCAAAGCAACAACCGGTCGCCTGATGACGCATCCGCATCCGAATAATAATGCCGGATCAATAATTCCATTTCCGGCCATTGCCAATCGGTTTCACAGGCTGTTAGAACCTCGTAAAACCGGTTAACGGTCGGATATTCAACGGCGTTCCTGCCGCTTTTTCCTTCAATACCGATCCCGTATTGCTTGAATACCGGTCCGGCGATTTTGATGAATTCTCGGTAATTGGGGGTGATAATCAGAAAATCTTCCTCCCGGTAACCGGGGTTTTCCGAAATCAGCTTAATGATTTCCCGGGCAATCGCGGTAGCCTCACGGACGGGGCCCGCGGCTTGAATCATTCGGAGTGAAAGGTCGTCTGGATTCAAAGTGTTGGCAACCGGTTTTTGGGTCCAAAAATTATTTTGCAACTCTTCTAAAATATTTTTTGAGGGATTACGGGGGCCGCTCGCCGGTAATTTAATCCCGAACTGACCGGAGACTATTCTTTGAAATTCCGGCGCGCTAGTGGGATCGATCAAAAACTCGATCTCAAACCAGAATTCCAGTATTTTTAGATAATCACTTTGTAAAGGCGTCAGATCGGTAAAACCGTAAAGTAAAAGCGGCGTAGTCTCAGGCATCTCGCCGGCCTTGACCCGAAGCTCCTCCAGAAAGTTCAATAACCGATCTTCTTCATATAGCCCCCGCTCAATCAAGAGCCGTTGGTATTCTTCATAAACCAGAGCCAGTTCTTGTTCCTTGGCGCTTTGTCCCCCGGCCCATTCCTTGAAAATTTCCGGCGTCAGTCCGGCCCGTTTCCATTCGCGGATTCCTTCCAGGAGCGCCCGGCGGTAACCGGCTGAAAAAGGCGCTTGGTTCAGATAATCAAACTCACCGGCTTGATTTAAGTTGAAAAACGCTTCCGTGATTAACAGCTCTTGTTCGAGCGGCGCAGGCCGCCTTCCTTCCAAGCCGAAACGGCGGATCAATTCTTCAAGAAAACCCTCAAAAAGCAAAAATCGAATTCCGCCGACACCGCCGATATCCGGTTCATTCAACAACTCTGCTTGAACCGCTTTCAGCAGGCTGAGAGTGGGGAAAATAATCAGGGTTGAAAAATCATGATCCAATAGGGCGTTCTTAATCCGGGAGAGGATAACGGAGTGTGTTCTTAACTCTCCGGGAATCACGGTATATTTAGGCATTAAAAAACCCCCTAACCCCTATAGAGATTCGGGAGAGTTCAGTCAAATCCTGCCATGAATCCATTACCACCCGGCTTAATTGGAGAAAATGAAGGACTAAAATTAGACATACGGCAATCCAAGATCAATAACTTAAAAGACAAACGGCGCCGACAAATACATCCGCGCCTACTCCCGATTTTCCTTAATTCCCTCCAAAATCAGCTTAAAGAAGGCGTCGCGATAACCAGCCAAATCTTCATCGATTCGACCCATTTCATATTGAATGATCAATCCCAGAATAGTCCCGATAATCGTCTTCGAGACCCGTTCCACATCGAGCGGACCGAACTCGCCCCGATCGATCCCCCGTTGAATCGTGTTTTGCACGATCTCCACCCACACCGAAGACTTGCTCTTTAATCCGCCGACCACCCCGCCTAGCCGATATAAGATTTGGTCATCGACCTGAAGAAACAGGGTGTCGATAAAACCTTTCCGTCCCCGGTGGTATTTGATAAAAGCTTCGTATAACCCATATAAAGCGTCCACCGCCGAGTCGGAGTCGGCTACGGCTTCTCTCATCTTTTCTTCGAGAAAATCGAGTTTTTTCTCAAGAATTGCGATATAAATCTCTTCCTTATTATTAAAATACGAATAAATCGTTCCTTTTCCCAATTCGGCCTCGTCGGCTATTTCTTCAACCGTGGTTCGCTCAAAGCCTTTTTGTTCAAACAAAGCTTGAGCCGCTTCTATAATCGTCTCCCGTCGCAATTGGCGTTCGCGTTCTCTCCTCGAGGCTACCGTCACGGTATGATCCCCCTCATTACTCATTGACATTTAAATAATTGGTCTATTTTCGACCGGCGGTCAATATATTTATTTATTATTATAATTTGTCAATTACCAGAAATCAAGCCGGGCTTTTTCCTCATTTTAATTACCGACTTTTCCGCCGGTAAGAAAAGTATTGGATTGAATCTTAAAAACTTGCTAAAACAATACCGGAAAAATACCATAAGTAATGACGACTCCGTTTGGGTTCCGACTCGATCTACCCGCGCCATTAAAAACCAAAAAAGAGCGCACTCGCGCTCCCGTTTATTTCTCGATTATAAATCAAAGCTTATCGAAAAGGTCTTCCGTAACAAAGCATCGCGTCATCCGAGCCATCTGCCTCATCAGCATTATCTGCGCTATCAGCGATATCCGCGCCATCTGCGCTATCTGTGCCATCAGCGCCATCCGCGATATCTGTGCCATCTGCGATATCTGCGTTATGCCTGTTGACTCCGGCCCGTCTCCAAAAGCGCTTCCAATTCCATCAATGAATACTTCTTGGTAAAATTCGGTTTTTGTCCGGGCAAGTCGCGCAATTTCTTAGTCCCTTTAATTATTTGTTTAGGCTTAGCCGGGGCTCGGCCGACCTTAACCGGGCAACGATGGCGGATGAAACCGATTTGAAACCCGCGCAGATCATAAATGATACCGTCAATAAACCAACCTAATTGTTTACCGTTCCATCCGTATATCTGGTCTTCAAACACGTATCCTACCGCCATTCCATTCCAGAGACTGATTACGTTTTCATCGTCGTTTTTCACTAATAACGCTACCGGTTTTCCAGCACGATCATAGAGTATGGTATCCAAAGGAATTTACCTCCAAAATTACTACTTACCATTAATAGGCATCTATTATACATATTATTCGCCATTCCCCAAGGCTTTCCTGCAATACCTCAAAACACCTTTGGAAATAGCCCCGGCAAGCAGTTCTTGATATTGATCCGATTGTAATTTTATGGCGTCATTTGGATTGGAAAGAAAACCGACTTCCACCAGGACTCCGGTAAGCGCTTTTTGCCTGATGATAAAGTATTTCCCCGGGGCAATATCCCCCGGCTTATCCTGTACCAGGTTTAACTCTTCCTGAATCAATCCGGCCAACTCTTTGCTGGATTCGGAAAGATAATTATAAAACACAACCGCGCCTTGTTTCCCGGTATCAACTGAAGAATCGCAATGAATACTTACCAAACAAAAACTCCGGGCCGCCAGCGCCTTTTTGATGCGCCCCAACAGATCACGCCGGTGACGCCCGGTTCGTCCCATTATAAAAGGCGCCAAATCAGTATCCCGGTCCCTGGTTAGAACTACCCTGACCCCGCTTTGTTGAAGTTGTTGACGAACTTTAAGGGCGATCGTAAGATTAATGTTTTTTTCAAGATTTCCTTGTTGGTCGCTGGTCCCGCCGTCTACTCCCCCGTGCCCCGGATCGAGCGTCACGGTCAGCTTGCCAAGAACCCCCTCGGTTTTTGTAGTCTGGAAAAGCAGGAATAATAGACCGGCTATACCGAATAATATTGCTAAGACAATTATGTAACGGAAAAGTTTTTGTTTTATAATCAGGATTACCAACATTTAAACAACCTCATTTTCATTACCAATTTTATGCGTTGCCTGAACGGATTTTAACCGAAATCCACTCCGCTTTTTGAATTACTTTTCAATAAAAAGATTAATGGAGATTAGCAATATGAAGCAAACGCCCGTTAATATTATTACGAATCAATTCCGCTATCCGCGCCGTCCCTGGTTAACCGTTTTGTTATGCTTAATCATCGGAACCGCTCTTCAATATCCGGCGGTCTCCGAAGATCTTTCCATCGCTACCGATAAACAACATCTTTACGAACTGGGGGTTAGTTCCTATTATCAAGGCGATTACTTGGGGAGCATCCAAGCATTTCAAGAAATTCTTCAAACCGACCCGGGAGACGATGCGGCGCGTTTGAATCTAATTCAGCTTCTAAAGGAAACCGGAGATTATCAGAACGCTGCTTCGCATTTGACTTATTTATCCGAAAAATATCCCGGTGAAGCCCAATACCGGTCAGCCTTAATGGAAACGACCCTTCTTGGAGGAACTCCGCTGAAGGTTCTGCAATACGCAAATGAATCGGAATCGGACCCGGAAGCTCTTTTTTGGCTGGGATTGGCCTGCCTGGAATTGAATAAATACGAACAGGCGGCGGACCTTCTTGAAAAATCACTTGCCATCCAAAACTTTAACCCCATGGCCCATTTCTTTTTAGGCCGGGCCCAAATGGAACTGGGCCGCTATCAACAGGCTGAAGCCAGTTTTAAAAAAGCGCTGGCTCAGGATCATAATTTGACTATTTGTTTTTATCCTTTGGTCCAATCCTACCTGGCCCAGCAAAAATACCGGGCCGCTCATGAGCTGTTGGTTAGGGCAAAATCAGCCCTTCCTTGGAATCAAACCGTCGCCAAGGCGCTTAATGATCTCAATCAAACCAGACCGGAGTTTGAAGCCGAACAGCGCGCCGCCGCGGCGGTAAGACGCCAAATTTCAACTCCTCCACGGGTTAAAGCGATCACCGCCGCCAGAAATTTAATTCCGGAAGTCCGGATTGGGTTAATGGAAAAAATTAAACATTTATACCTTAAAACCGGCGCTGAATTCCGAATCGCCGAACGTAGCGGGACTAAAGCAATTACCGGAAAACCTCTCACCGTATTATTGATCCGCCAAAACGGAAGTCGGATTGAAGTCTGTAAGGATGATCAAGTTTTAATCAGTTCCGCCAAACCGTTACTGC
The DNA here is from genome assembly GCA_012735315.1 of Bacillota bacterium. GTDB lineage: Bacteria > Bacillota > UBA4882 > UBA8346 > UBA8346 > JAAYHS01. The sequence continues at coordinate 6,751 of JAAYHS010000070.1, forward strand.
TTTCCTATCGCGAACCGGAAGCCACTACCATCCTTTTCGACGCCCAATACGGGGAAGGCTATTTTTGGGCGGGCCGCCGGGACCGCGTCTACCGCGGCAGCCTGGAATTTATCAAGTTTGAGCAAGGGTTGACCGTGGTCAACCGGGTTAATGTAGAAGAATACCTTTACTCGGTAGTCCCTTCCGAAATCCCCGCCCGCTGGCCCCAGGCGGTCTTGGAAGCCCAGGCGATAGCGGCGCGGACATATACCTTTGCCAACCTAGGCCGGTTTAACAATCGCGGCTTCGATTTATTGGCCACGGTCGCCTCCCAAGTTTATAACGGCGTCGAATCGGAAGCGAAAGCGGTGACGGAAGCGGTCGATGCCACCCGGGGAATGATCTTAACCCACGACTCCAAACCCATCGGCGCCTTTTATTTTGACAACTGCGGCGGGCACACCGAAAGCAGTCTGAACGCCTGGGGTTTTTCAGCGCCATACCTTCAGGCGGTCCTCGATAAATTGCTCCCGGCTCGCAACGGTTTCTTGGCGCCGGCGGAACTCCAGGCCTGGTTGAAAGACAGACCCGAGGCCTACTCCAACCATCCCAACTACTCCAACCGCAGCGCCTACCGCTGGTCTCACTGGGTAACACGGGAAGAGATTGAAAGCCGTTTAAAACTCCCCGCGAAATTCGGACCCATTCTTTCTCTGACCGTGGTTGAACGAAGCGTCAGCGGCCGGGCTAATAAAATATTGATTAAAGGGACCGGCGGCGAAAAAACGCTCAAAGGCGACGCCATTCGCTCCCTTGGCGGTCTGCGTAGTAATCTCTTTGTGGTCCAGCCCAAATTGGGCGCGGACGGCCTACCGGAATCCTTCGTCTTTACCGGCGGCGGCTGGGGGCACGGAGTAGGAATGGCTCAAAGCGGCGCGGCAGGCATGGCAGCGGCCGGATATACCGCCGCGGAAATACTGGCTCATTACTATCAAGGGGCTGAGTTAACCAAAAAATACTAATAGTCGGAAGTCAAAGTGACTGGCCTATCGTTCCGGGTTCCGCATTTCCGTTCCGCGTTCCGGGTTTGATTTATGGCTTAGGGTTCCAAGCCTATCGTTCCGTGTTCCGGGTTTCGGGTTCCGGGTTTGGTTTATGGCTTAGGGTTCCAAGTCTATCGTTCCGGGTTCCGCGTTCCAGGTTTGATTTATGGCTTAGGGTTCCAAGCCTATCGTTCCGAGTTGCTTACATTGACAAAGCTATAGAAAACGCGGAACGTTGAACACGGAACGCGAAACAAGTATTGAACGCGGAACGTTGAACACGGAACGCGGAACAAGTATTGAACGCGGAACAAGATTGATGCGAGAGATCGAGGAGGCTTATTAATTATATGAAAGCCCAATTTATCAAACGGCTTATCAAATCGCTGATTGAAGAGCATAATTTCCTGTTACCGAAAGATCGGGACGGTAATCCGAGACTCAGCGCGGAGCACAGCGTTCTCGCCAAAAATCATTTTGGAAACGACATCTTGCTTGAATTATTGGACGGCGATCGACTAACAGCTGAAGAAATCAATGCCCGGCTTCATCATAACCGTGAATTCCTGGCTGAAAATAAATCCCGACCCGGATTGTTTTTTTGGGAGATCTTCATCTTCGAATCCGACCCCGACGCGGATAAATTGGCGGCGATTACAGCGGGACAAATCCACAATTTAACGGCCAAAACCTTTTTGAAATGTTTATCGGTAAATCTGACTGCCAAAACGGTGGAAAAGCATTTTACCACCGTGCCCAAGGATGATTTTAATTTGACTGAAACCATCGCCCGGCTCTTGGCGATGGAGGCGGTCGACGCCATCAGTGATTCCGAGTTGATCGAACTCTCCTCCCAAAAGGAACGGGAACTGATGATCCCGTTGCAATCCGATTTTCCGCTAATTACCCATACCTTAATCGGTTTGAATATCCTAATCGGCGCCCTTTTATTGTTTTACTCCCAAAAAAAGGGGTTGAATTACAGCCGCTTCCTTATTGATTTCGGCGCTAAAGAAAACTATAAAATTTTATCCGGCGAATATTGGAGGTTTTTGACCCCGGTCTTTCTCCACGCCAATCTCCCCCATCTGTTCGTCAACTGCTATTCGCTTCACGCCATCGGGGTTTTAGTGGAAAGAATTATCGGCCGTTCTAAATTCCTTGCCGTTTATTTAATCGCCGGAATAATGGGTAATATCCTTAGCTTCATCTTTTCAACCAACCCGGGGGTGGGCGCTTCCGGCTCAATCTTCGGATTGTTGGGCGCCTTATTATACTTCGGAATCCTTAAACCGTCGCTTTTCAAATCTCGTTTTGGAAATAGCGTGGTCTTAACGATCATCATTAACCTGGGATACGGTTTCATCAATCCGGTGATCGATAATTTCGCCCATTTGGGCGGTCTAATCGGCGGGTTCTCCGCCGCTGGGACAGTTTTGCCCTCAGAAAGAAAATGGTACACCAACCGGCTTTTATATCTGGCCTTAACGGTGAGCATGATCGGCGCCGGTTTGGGATATGGTTTTCAAAATCCTCAAAACCAGATAATCTTTAAAATCAGGGAACTGGAAAAACTGGACCGGGCTCAAAAATGGGAGCAGGCCGAAGGGAAAGCGAAAGAGATTTTAAGGCTAAATCCCCGTGATCAATCTCTCCATGTCTATACTTTATGGACACTCGCCAAATCTCAGGCTTTGTCCGGCAATTACCCGGAAGCGATCGCCAGCGCCAAGAAATTGACAGCGATCGATTCCGCAAACGGTCATTACCTCCAAGGAGTCTTTTACTTTGACATGGGAAAATTAGACCTCGCCCGCGCAGAGCTGGAAGGAGCCAAAAAAGCCGGAGCCGACTATGAAATGATCGACGCGTTACTGGAAGAAATTAATCGCAGAAAGGAAATATCGGAATGAAAACGATCGTCATCTACAAATCAAAAACCGGTTTTACAAAACAATACGCCGAATGGATCGCTGCCGAGCTAAAGGCGGATCTTTTTGAAGCCGCGCGCGCCCCCCTTGCCAAGCTGACGGATTATGACGTTATCATCTACGGCGGCGGTTTATATGCCGCCGGTATCAACGGAGTGAAACTGATCAAACGAAATCTGGCGAAACTCAAAGGTAAAAAGGTGATCGTCTTCGCCAGCGGCGCATCCCCCTCACGGGCCGAAGTGCTGGATGTGATTCGCAACCATAACTTTACCCCGGCGGAACAACAACTGATTCGCCTTTTCTACCTGCGGGGCGGGTTTGACTACCGCAAGCTGAGCCCTTTTTTTAAAGCGATAATGACCGTCTTGAAATGGAGCCTCCAGCGGAAGAAAAACCCGACCCCCGATGAACAAGGCATGCTCGCCGCTTACGACCGGCCGGTCAATTTTACGTCCCGAGAGAATATCAAAGAACTCATCGCTTATGCCGAAGCGGAAGTATGATCAGGAAAGGCCGGCGCTTCTGCGCCGGCCTTTTAAAATTTAGGCTCCGTACTGGATGGCATCATTCTTTGATAAAATCCTCCCGTTGCGGAGTAAAAATATCGAGTAAGACTCCATCCTCCAAGGCCAACACGCCATGGGGCCGGTTGGGAGCGGTGTAATAACTGTCGCCGGCTTCGATGATCTCTTTTTTTCCGTCGGCTTCGAATTCAAATTTGCCCTTCAAGACATAACTGATCTGCTCATGAGGATGGGTATGAACCGCTCCCCGCGCGCCTTTTTTGAAGGCTACCTCCACCGCCATCATTCGCCCCCCGGCAGCCAATATTTTTCGGGAAACCCCGCCGCCGAGGTCGATGCTTTTTACTGTTTTACCTTTGACAATCATCGCCATTCTCCTTTCAGTTTCGGTATCCCGCCAATCTTTGTTGCAAAAAACCAAGGCAAGTAAAGACCCGCCTTGGTTTTGAAAAATCCGCGACTTCTTAGCTAATGGAAGTAAGAACGGCGCCCTCGGTCAATTTGATCCGTTCCTGGTTGCCGGTAAATTCAATATCTCTATTCCCGGCGCCTTTCAATTCCATGACTACTCCTTTTCCGTCGGCCCGTTTACAGCCTTCCACAATACCCCGTTCTACCTCTTCCATGAGGATCAACGGCTGGTCGGGTCTACCCTGGTCGGAACATCTTGAAAATTCGATATCTTGCGACTGTTTTACCTCAAAAGCGGGACCGGCGTGCCCACTCACATTTACCTTGTTAAAGAATACGTTCTTAACGTTGCAACAGAAGAATCCCTGTTGTTTCATGGGATCCAAGTGGCTCATCATCGCCGGAACCGCCGGTTCGCCGTCCTCGGCCAAGTGAACCGAGATATTATCGAAAGTAATCTCCTCCAAAAGCATCTCGGGCAAACCATACATAAACCCGGCCGAAGCCGTTATCTCCCGGGCGGTGATATTGCTGAAATGAATTCTCCGGAAACAAGGAGTCGCCTCAGTTACCGGGTAGGGGTTTTTATCCCAAACAACTTTTTCTTTTCCGCCTTCCCCGCAGAAATAGTAAAGATTAAGCACAAACGGACAAATAACCCGTTTCATGATGATATTATCAACCCGAATATCCTCAATCACTCCGCCCCGGCCCCGTCTAGACTTCAATCGGATGCCGCGATCGGTCCCCTCGAAGATGCAGTTGGAGATGACCACATTTCTTACACCGCCGCTCATTTCGCTGCCGATCACCACTCCGCCGTGGCCGTGGACCATGGTACAATTGGTGATCGTTATATTCTCGCAAGGTATTTTATCCTTGCATTTTTCAATCCCCGACTTGATGGCGATGCAATCATCCCCGACATCAATATGGCAGTTGGAAATATGAACGTTTTTGCATGATTCGGGGTTAATTCCGTCGGTGTTCGGAGAATCCGCCGGATTTGTAATGGTAACCTTATCGATGGTAAGGTTTTCGCAGTTAATCGGATTAATGGTCCAAGCCGGGGAATTTATTAATTTGATTCCCTCGATCAAAACATTATTGGAATTCTCAAAACAAATAAAACGCGGCCTCGGGTAAGCAAGAGATTTCTCCCGATGCCATTTCCACCAAGGTTCGCCTTGGCCGTCCAGAACGCCCCGGCCGATTACAGCTACGTTTTCCAACCCCTTGCCGTAAATCAACGGAGAATATACTTCCCGGTTTTCCCCTTCCCACCTGCTATCAACCAATGGATAGTCTTCGGGATTCTGACTGAACAATATCCGCGATCCGGCGTCCAGGTAAAGAGTAATATCGCTCTCCAAGTGAATCGGGCCGCTTAAAAAGACCCCCGCCGGGACATAAACCGCGCCTCCTCCCGCCTCCCTGGCGGCCTTAACCGCTGCCGCAAACGCCTCGGTACACATCGTTTTTCCGTCGGGGATGGCTCCGAATTCGACGACATTAAAGACCGTATCCGTTTTTTTCATGATTTAACCCCCTTTTTCCATCTCGATGCTTGCCAAAATAAATGCGCCCACGCCTTTCGGATCGTTGGCGACCACCGGCTCACTGATGTAATACTCAAAAGAACCGTCACGGTAAGGTTCCGTCGGCAACACTTGGCCCAAACCGGCTACCGAACATACTTGAGTCAAATTGACAAATCCTTTTTCATCGATTTCAATTAGATTATTGATGATTCCTTCAAAGCCCTCCCGGGCGGCATCCAAATATTTGGTCGCCAGATAACCCTTGCGGACGCCTTTGGCGATCGCGTAAACAAACATGGCCGAAGCCGAAGCCTCGTGATAATTACCCGGTCGATTTCCCTGATCAAGCACTTGATACCAGAGTCCGGTAACGCTGTCCCGCACTTTGACCACGGCATCAATCGCCCCTTGGAAGATATTGATGAGTTCATTACGCCGCGGGTGGTTTTCCGGAAAGAAATCGAGGATATCCGCGATCGCCATTACGTACCATCCCATCGCCCTCCCCCAAAAGTTAGGCGAAACGCCGGTTTCAGGGTTGGCCCATCTTTGTTGTTTGCTCTCATCCCAGCCGTGGTAATATAAACCGGTTTTCGGATCCCTGGTATGTTTGGAGATTAGTATTACTTGATGCGCGACATCATCGAAGTTTTCCGGCTCATTAAAGACCCTGGCGAACTCAGCGTAAAAAGGGGCTCCCATGTAAATGCCGTCCAACCACATCTGGTGTGGATAGATATTCTTATGCCAAAAACCGCCTTCGCTGGTCCGGGGATGGGTTTTCAATTGTTCCCGTTGCAGATAAGCGGCTTTTTTATACTTCTCCTCGCCGGTTTCTTGATACAACATCAATAAAAGCTTGCCGTTGTTAATATGATCGATATTATATTCCTCAAGATCATAGGTTTTGATGTTGCCGTCCGCTTCAACGTATTCATCAACATTCGTTTTTATATAATCAAAGTATTTTTGTTCCTTGGTTTCCCGCCAGACCTGTTCGATCCCCTTCAGAACAACGCCGGAATCATAAGCGCCCCATTTTTTCAACTTCAGCGGTTCTCTTTCCATTACCGAGTCAGCCATCCGCACCGACCATTTTTGGTTGGATTGATTTTGCACCAAATATTACCTCCCGTAAAATGTAAATTTGTAATCATGTTATAAAAGTTTTAATAAAAAGTAAAAATGAACAGACAATACTATTATACAACAATACCAGTTATATCCGCAATTAAATCCGGGGATTTTAATCATACATTAACTTGTTTCATGTATCTTTATTATATTTAAATCCCCGAGTCAGCATAAGCGGCTTTACGATCCGGTTTCATCCGTTGCATTATCGCCTTCCGGAATTTATTCCGTTATGGGTATTAAATCGCATAAAACAGGCAAAAATATAATTGATGTCTTTTTTCATAAATACCCGGAGGTTCCCGATGAACGACTGCTTGCGCCAATTTATTCTAAGCCTTAACCAACTCCAGTTCCCCGACGCCAATCTACGCCGAAGTAAAAAAATTAACCGGTATCTTAAAAAGATGACCAAAGAGTGGAGGAAAAGCAGCAACGAACGGCGTCAATCGGAGGAGGCGTTTTTGAAAATCGTCCGTTAATCCTACTTTACCCTTGCGACTTACTTAGCAACTTTTCCCTTAAATACCCGATCAGATAAAGAGAGCCGCAGACCACCGCCAATTCATTGTCGGTATGCAACAGCATATCCAATCCCTTTTCCGGGACCGGTTCTGCCCTGGTTTCCACTCCCAATTCGCTGAAAATCCGATTTAAGTCCTCCACCGCGGCGCTTTTAGGATCCGGCACCCTGGTAACGATGACCCGCCGGGCGACCGGCGCCAAAATCGCCGCCATCTCCGCTAAAGGTCGATTATTTAAAATACCGATTAATAAATCAACTTTCCGTCCCGGATAAACCGAATTCAAAGTCGCGACTAAGGCCCGCATTCCGTCGGGATTATGGGCGCCGTCCAAATATAGTTTCAACCGCCCTAAATCCGGTATCCGCTCAAACCGTCCGGGCCAAACGGCTTTGATCAAACCGGCAATCGCCTTTTCGGAAGTGACGTTAAGACCGGCTTGAGATAAAAACTCAATCCCCGCTAAAAGGTTAAGGCAATTCGATACTTGATGCTTACCGGTCAAACCGGTTCGGACTTCAATCCGCCCGTACAAAGGATGGCTAAGGCTGAAACAATTTCCCGTTTCACCGATGTCTACTTGCTCGACTTGAAGACTGCCGGCCAACCGATAAGGGGCCTTCCTTTCAACGGCGACCTCCGCCAAATACTTTTCAATCTCCGGTTCTTGTTTCCCGATGACCACCGGTATCCCGGTTTTAATAATCCCCGCTTTTTCAAAAGCAATCTTGGCTAAGGTGTCTCCCAAATATTCACGGTGTTCAAGCGCGATATGGGTGATTACCGATAGAACCGGCATGACAATGTTGGTGGCGTCAAACCTTCCGCCCATACCCACCTCGATAACGGCGGTCTCAACTCCTTGGCGGGCGAAATAGAGTAATCCCAACGCCGTTCCCAGCTCGAATTCGGTGGGAGGCCCAAAACCGGCGGCGGCTACGGCTTCAACCACCGGTTGCAGTTCCGTTACAAGCTCCGCCAAATCGGCTTCCGGGATCGGCTCCCCGTTAACCACGATACGCTCCCGGTAACTGCTGAGATGGGGAGAGGTAAAACGCCCCACTTTTAAACCCGCTTCCCGAAGTGTAAAATCATAAAAAGCCGCCGTTGACCCCTTGCCGTTGGTCCCGGCGATATGAACGATTCGATACTGGTTTTGAGGATCTCCAACTCTTTTGAGGATCTCCCCGATCCGTTCCAGCCCAAGTTTGATTCCGAACTTGGAACAATCGTGAATATATTTGATGGCCGCTTGATAATCCATTGCCCTCACCCTAAAAAAGAAGAACCGGTTCCAAACCGCTTCTCCCTTAACATTTTCAGTGCTATAATATTACCAATATTGTATCACAAAATAAGCTTGAAACAAAAGGTCTTTTCTCAATGCGATTCTGTCATCCGATTTTACGGAGGTCTTAGCGATGCATGTCGTTCTCTATCAACCGGAAATCCCGCAAAATACCGGCAATATCGCCCGGCTCTGCGCCGCTACCGGGGTCGAGTTGCACTTAATTGAACCCTTGGGCTTTTTCTGGGACGACCGGCGTTTGAAACGGGCCGGCCTCGATTATTGGGAAATGGCAAATATCAAACGCCACCTAAATTTCGAAGCCTATCGCTTACAATACCCTGAACAACGTCTTTTTTTCGCCACTACCAAAGCGCGGCTTTGCTATTCGGAAGTGACCTTCCGACCTCAAGATTCCTTGGTATTCGGTCCGGAAACACGGGGCCTACCCCCGGAAATACTGGAGCTGGATCCGGACCGAAATCTAAGAATACCCATGATAAACGGGGCCCGTTCTTTAAACCTGGCCAATTCGGCGGGAATCATTTTGTACGAAGCCTTACGTCAGCAAGGCTTTCCCGGATTAACCTAGTTACTCTAAAAAACAAAATACCCTTCTTGTGCAGGGTATTTTATCCGAGAATCTCGAATCCGCTCAAATCTAATTTACATTCTCAACACTTTTTACTTCTGGAATTTCTTGTTTTAAATAACGTTCAATTCCGTTTTTCAAAGTCATCTGCGACATCGGACATCCGGCGCAAGCGCCTTGTAAACGGACCTTGACCACTCCGTTAACTACATCAACCAGTTCCACATCCCCGCCGTCGGCCTGTAATGACGGTCTGATTTTATCCAATGCTTCGGTAACTTTTTCCTTCATCTTGATCCCCTTTTCCAAATTCTTTTCCGTTCGATTTTATCATAGGTTTTAAAAAATAACAATCCATTGAGTGGTTTCGCAACCGTTCCTTAACTTCCGAAAACTGCGCGATCATTCCGGAAAGAGGCGCCGTCAATAGCTTGGACATTATTCGGAGAATTTTATCTATCAATTTTTTCCATGTCCAATGGATGTGAACCGCTATATTTCGGTAAACTATTTACAAAGCTCTTTAATCGCCAAGTACAAGAGATGACTGGCTTTTTGAAGATGGGGTTCGCCTTTTTCGGGTTCAGACAGAACCAAGGATGCTTCAAATATGGCGTCGGTTACTTTTTTAAGGTCGGCATAAAGGTGATCCGGCAAACCGAACCTGATAAAATCCTGAATTTCATTTAATAAATCTTGGATCGCTGCTGCCGAGAAAGGCTCTCCGCCTTTAACCTCATATGTATTGATAATCTCTTTCCATTTGACGATTTGATCTTGTTGAGCCTGAGTAAACTCTCTCATTTCATTGGTCAAGCAATCACCCCAGATCCGATTAGAATCCAATCCGTACTCCGGCATGATAACCTGAAAGATCTAACTTCCCTTTATTGTCTTCAAATTTCAATGTCCGGTAGCCGACAAAAAAGTCAACCAAAGGCAAGGTCGTGAAGATTAAGTCCACCTTGGCGCTGGTTAAATCAATGTCCCCATTCAATTGATCGCTTTTCAGATCCGCCGGAATAAGAGCTTGACCACGTATCGAGAAGAAGTTATTCAACTCTTTTTCGAGACCGACGCCAAGGACTGTTCCTTTAACTTTAACGGCTGAACCGCCTTTTGGATCAAATTCGTAAGCTTGATACCCGGCAAAGGCGATTAATTTAAACAAAACCAGCGGAAACTCGGTTCCGATCCGGGCCCCGGCCATGGTGAATTCGGTATCGTCCAATTCCCCGTAGCCTAAATCCGCTCCCAGCCTGACTACAACGAAATTCAAATCACCGCTTAAGTAATAAATGTTTCCTTCGAGATCCTCGCCCCCCATATCCAAGGTGGACTTGGATATTTCGGGTGTAAGCCGGATGACATCGGCCGATGCGATGGTAGACACTGAAAACAAAAGACAAATTGCTAAGGATAATACCAATAAAGTTCTCATAATTACGCCTCCATTATTTTTATAACAACAACGCCACTTTGATTATCGGTATTTTCAAAAACTTAATTAACAATTGTTTGGATATCATCGTCAGGATAGTGTTTCCTACATCGCCAGGTTTTGGATTGGAATACGGACCATATAACATAGAGTTTTTTGTGGTGCAGTTACTGCTGTAGATATGGCCTAAAACCAACCTCGCCCCTGCCCTCTCCGAACGAAGTTTTTTAATGATGTTTGCTCACGGAGAGGGTGTCGGAGCGCGATACTATTGTCTATTTTGTTTGCTGTAGTTCTGCAAGCCTCAAGCAGATTTGTTTGATGTGGAAGATGGTATTGTAGAGGTTAGGTTTTCAGTGAGTGACGACCGTCTACTTGCAGGGTTTCCCCTGGTAAGCTGCGGTGATTTCCCGTTGTTTGCGGTGGACTACAAAAAAGCACGGTCTAAACAAGTCCGTGCCAAGAGAGGTTTAATTCAAGAAATCCTTCTATCACTTAACTAAAAATGATTTATTGAAAGGGAATAATTACTATTTTAAACGACAAAAAAACCCACAGCCACAACTATGGGTTATCATCCGTTTAATCCGTATATCCGTCTAATCCGCGTCATCTGCGTTATCTGCGCTATCTGCGCTATCTGCGTAATCCGTGATCCTACTTCGCCCGCACCATTTCCTTGATCTTCATCAACCGGGTTAAATTACCCCGTTCGTTCTCGTCCAGTTTCATGGTTATAAACTTGATCTTCTCCTGGAGTTGTGGAATTAAAACATACTCAAGGGCATTAACCCGTCGCCTGGTCTTCTCGATCTCTCCCGCCAACAATTCAACGGTCTTTTCTACTTCAGCCAATTTGATCAGGCTTTTTAAACTATCCGACAGCTTACGGATGGATTGATCGAGCTCCCCTGAGGTCTGGGCGAAACCGTACGGATAAATGCCGCCCTTGACGTCGCTCTCCTTTAAGTTAAAGACCGGCGCTTCAATGCTCATCAAATGTTTAATCCCCGCGGTTATCTCCGCTTTAACCTTGGGAAATCCAATCGCCTGTTCCACGGATTCCTTGGACATTACCGCCCGCGCCATCATAAATCCCCGAACCGACGAAGCCAGTTCCTCCTCTACTTGTCCGCGGAGACGCCGGTTCTCATCAACCAATTTCATGAAGTCCTTCATCAACTCGTCAAACTTGTCTTTTAACAACTTATGCCCGCGAACGGCCACTCTGTGACGTTTTTTCAAACGTAATAATTCCATCCGAGTTGGGTTGACTCTGATTTCCATCTGCTTTCTCCTCAGTAATTCAATTGGGACTATAGTGGTCAGGAACCAGCCAAAGAGAATGTATTTAGGCTTCGTTTACAGTTCCCAGTTAAATAAATCTAGGTTGCGCTCAAAGACGTCGTTCACAGGTTTCGGCAATATCAAAATCCAGTACTAGGTTCTAACTGGTAACTAACATCAGTACTAAACTTTCAGTTTGAACTAGCCCTCAAAACAAATCCAAGTTTGTGAACTGGGAACGAACCCCTTCTCCGGCTCCTGTATCCGACTACTCCGCTTTCGGCAAATACTTCTCGATATACTCGTCACGGATCCGTTTCAACTCAGCCTTGGGTATAAGCGTCAGCAGTTCCCAACCCAACGAGAGAGTGTCCAGAATCGACCGGTCCTCATTTTCCTTCTGAGCCACGTACCGGGTTTCAAATTCATCGGCGAACTTGGCGAATTTTTTGTCCAGATCCGACAAAGCCGCCTCTCCCAAAATAACCGCCAGGTCTTTGGCTTCCTTGCCCCGGGCGTAGGCTGCGAACAACTGGTTCATGGTATCGGCATGGTCCTCCCTGGTCTTTCCCTTGCCGATTCCCTTATCTTTCAAACGAGACAAAGACGGCAACACGTCAATGGGGGGATAAATGCCTTTCCGGTGCAACTCCCGGCTGAGAATGATCTGGCCTTCGGTAATATATCCGGTCAAGTCGGGAATGGGGTGAGTCTTATCATCTTCAGGCATCGAAAGAATCGGAATTTGAGTGATCGATCCTTTTCGCCCCTTAATCCGGCCCGCCCGTTCATAAATAGTTGCCAGGTCGGTATAAAGGTAACCCGGGTAACCGCGCCGGCCGGGGACTTCCTTGCGGGCCGCCGAGATTTCGCGCAACGCTTCCGCATAATTGGTCATATCGGTCAAGATGACCAAAACATGCATCTCCAGATCATAAGCCAAATATTCGGCCACAGTCAAGGCCATCCGCGGAGTGGAAATTCTTTCAATCGCCGGATCGCTGGCCAGGTTCATAAAGAGGGTCGCCCGTTCAATGGCGCCGGTTTTTCGGAAATCCGCGATAAAGTAATCGGCTTCTTCAAAGGTAATTCCCATGGCGCAAAAGACGACCGCGAATTTTTCCTCAGCGCCCAACACCTTGGCCTGACGGGCGATCTGCGCCGCCAACTGCGCATGCGGCAAACCGGAAGCTGAAAAAATCGGAAGCTTTTGACCGCGCACCAAGGTATTTAAGCCGTCAATAGCCGAAATACCGGTTTGAATGAATTCGGAAGGGTAATCCCTGGCATAGGGATTGATCGGCGCGCCGTTGATATCCAAACTCCGTTCCGGAATGATTTGCGGCCCGTTGTCCCGAGGCCTTCCCAAACCATCGAATACCCGGCCCAAAATATCGGGGGCTACTCCAATCTCGATGCTTTTGCCTAAAAAACGGACTTTGCTTTGTTGTAAATTAATTCCGGTCGACCCTTCAAAAAGCTGAACCAAGGCTTGGTTTCCGTTGGCTTCCAAGACCCGGCCCCGGCGCAACTCGCCGTCGCTTAGCCGGATCTCTACCAATTCACCGTATTTGACTTCAGCCACCTGGTCAACCAGCATCAAAGGTCCGGCGACTTCTCTAACTGTTTGATATTCTTTGAACATGGTTATACCTCCATCCCTACGGCGGCTTTCTTCTGCAAATCATCAATTATCGCTTCGAGTTTCGCCAAATCATCCTCGGTAATGTATTTTGCTCTGGAAAGCTGTTCCCGGACCGGGTCCTCCAAAATCTTCCTCAATGCACCGCCTTGTTCCAGCTGAAGCCGGGCGGCTTGATCAAAAAGGATGATCGCTTTTAATATTAAATATTGCTTTTTTAAAGAAGTATAAGTGTCGACTTCATGGAAAGCGTTTTGATGGAGATAATCCTCCCGAATCGAACGGGCCGTTTCCATGGTCAGCTGGTCTTTAAATGAAAGCGCGTCGACTCCGACCAACCGGACGATCTCTTCCAACTCCGCTTCCTCTTGCAAAATGCGCATGGACTTAGCTCTTAGTTCATTGAACTCCGGTCCTACCGCCTGAGCGAAATACTCTTCCAGCCGGTCGGTGTATAAAGAATAGCTAGTCAGCCAGTTAATAGCCGGAAAGTGTCTCCGGTAAGCCAAAGAAGCGTCCAGTCCCCAGTATACTTTGACGATCCGCAAGGTAGCCTGAGTTACCGGTTCCGAGAGATCCCCGCCCGGAGGCGACACCGCTCCGATGGCGGTTAACATTCCCTCCCGCCGGTCGCTTCCCAGACAAACAACCCGCCCGGCCCGCTCGTAAAAATCGGCCAGCCTTGAACCTAAATAAGCGGGATAACCTTCCTCGCCGGGCATCTCCTCAAGCCGCCCCGACATTTCACGGAGAGCTTCAGCCCACCGGGAAGTGGAGTCGGCCATAATCGCCACCGAATAACCCATGTCCCGGAAATATTCGGCAATGGTTATACCGGTGTAAATCGATGCTTCCCGCGCCGCCACCGGCATATCCGAAGTATTGGCCACCAATACCGTCCGTTTCATCAACGGTTCTCCGGTACGCGGATCCTTTAACTCCGGAAATTCCATCAAAACGTCGGTCATTTCATTGCCCCGTTCGCCGCAACCGACATAAACGATGATATCGGCGTCGGCCCATTTGGCCAACTGATGCTGGACCACGGTTTTGCCGCTGCCGAAAGGTCCGGGAACACAAGCGGTACCACCTTTGGCTACCGGAAAGAAAGTGTCGATCACCCGTTGTCCGGTGCTCATTAAAGTATTGGGGGCCAACTTTTCCCGATACGGTCGTCCTCTCCGGACCGGCCATTTCTGTAACATACTGATTTCAACAACACCGGTTTCGGTTTGAACCTTGGCGACCGTTTCTTCCACGGTGAATTGGCCTTCCTTGATTTCGATCAATTCCCCGGAAACTCCCGGCGGAATCATTATTTTATGATTAACAACCACCGTTTCTTGGACCGAACCGATGATATCGCCCGGTTGGACCTGGGCTCCCGCTTTTAAAGCCGGTTTGAACTTCCATTTCCGCTTCCGGTCCAAAGCCACGGTCTCAATCCCGCGGGTGATCCGGTCGCCCGCCTTCTCCACCATTAGATCCAGCGGCCGTTGGATTCCGTCATAAATCGCTTCGATCAATCCCGGTCCCAATTCCAC
>JAAYHS010000071.1 GCA_012735315.1 Bacillota bacterium
ACGCCGACTTTGTCAGCCTTAACCCGCCGACCTCCGGCGGAATCGTAATCGTGCCGCGTAACGCGGACGGTTCGCCGAACCTGGGCAACTTCCTGAAGATCGCTTCCAACAGCGATTTGGTTGGCGCCGGAGTTAACGGCGCGACTATCGGAGCCAATTTAAGCTCAGGCACAAATTACACGCCGATTCCGACTAATCCGCCGTCCACTCCGCTGCCGACTCAACCACCGGCGTCGCCGACACCGACTCCAAAACCGACTGCGACTCCGACCCCGAAACCGACGGTTCCTAGCGGACCCGGCGCCTATCAAGCGGAAGACGCTTACTATTCGAAAGCTATTTTTGAAAACAAGCATTCGGGCTACACCGGCTCCGGCTATGTCAACTATGAACCCAATGAACCCGGCGGCTATATCCAATGGACCGTAAACGTCGCCACCGCAGGCGCCTATACGGTCACCTTCAGATACGCCAACGGCACTTCCTCCAATCGTGCCATGGACATTTACGTCAACGGTTCAAAAGTAGTCGGCAACTTGTCGTTTAACGGAACCGGCGCCTGGACCAGTTGGAGCACCCGAAGCGTTAACGTCAATCTAAACAGCGGCAACAATACTATTAGAGCAACCGCTATCGCTTCCGACGGTGGTCCGAATGTGGACAAAATTGATCTCAGCGGCGGGGTCGCGCCAACACCGACACCGACCAAACCGCCGGCGACAGCCACACCTACTCCAACCAAACCGGCGGCGACTCCGACTCCGACTCCGACGACTCCCGGCGGAAGCGTAATCTTCAGCGACAACTTTGAGTCCGGCAACTACAATAACTGGAACACTCAAAATGGTTCCTGGTCGATTACCACCGACGGTTCTAAAGTGTTGCGTCAATCCAGCACCGGCGCCGAAGGTCGGGCTTGGGCCAAATCCGGTTCCGCTGCCAATCAATCGGTACAGGCCAGAGTCAAAGTGACCAACTTCAACGGCAAAAACCAAGCTTTGGTATGCGCCCGGATGGCCGACGGCAACAACTATTATGCTGTCGCCATTAAGAGCAATGCCATTGAGTTGCGGAAGAAAATCAGCGGTAGCACCACCGTGCTTACATCCAAGAGCATGTCTTTCAGCACCAATACCTGGTATACCATCAGACTGGATGTAGTCGGAGATACCCTTACCGCTTATGTTAACGGCGCCCAACAGCTTTCCACCACCACTACCGGCAGGAGTTCGGGCGTGGCCGGATTAATCGCTTGGAAAGTGGCAGCCAACTTTGACGATGTAGTAGTCAGCCAACTCTAAGATCCACTATCAGCAGCAATGATGCCTGTTGGTAAAATTTAATACCGAAAGTCGCCTTCGCTCATTTCTAAACGCATATCAATAGGCTGCTCCTACGAGCAGCCTATTTTTAAATCATAAGCTATTGTCGGCGAAAAACCATCCCCTTAAAACAAAACTTTCCTATGGTGAAGTTTTTGGTGTATAATAAAGCTTATCAAAACTCTTTCCTTACAATGAAAAAAATGTTTAAAAATTACTTTTAATGGTTTTTCAATGTTAATATTGAGATTGCCTTGTATCGAACCGCGTTGAATTTAAATACGGACTTGGAATAAGGCGCTTTAAAGGATATGCCATCACCGAAAGGAGGTTGTCATCATGATTGAGGTTTCAAATATCACTAAAATTTATCCCAACCAACGCGGGGTCAAAAACATCAATTTTACCGTCGCCAAGGGCGAATTATTAGGCTTATTGGGGCCCAACGGCGCCGGTAAGACTACCATTATGCGCATGGTCACCGGGTATTTATACCCCACTCGCGGGACCATCAAAGTCGGCGGATGCGACCTCTTTGACGATCCGCTCGGGGTTAGAAAGCAAATCGGATATTTGCCCGAAATTCCCCCAATCTACCCGGAGATGTCCGTCCTTGATTACTTGAAATTTGCCGCCCGCTTGAAAGGGGTCAAAAAACGCGAACTAAACGCTGAAACGAACCGGGTAATGGAACTGACCGGATTGGAACAAGTCCGCCGGCAATTAATCGGAAGCCTTTCAAAAGGATTCAGACAGCGGGTCGGATTGGCTCAAGCGCTCTTAAATTCTCCGCCGGTTCTGATTCTCGATGAACCGACCGTCGGTCTTGATCCGAAACAAATCATCGAAATCCGAAATCTGATCAGCAATCTGGCGCATGAACACACAGTCATCCTAAGTTCTCATATTCTGCCGGAGGTCAATTTGATCTGTAACCGGGTCGTGATCATCGATCAAGGGCAATTAGTGGCTATCGACACCCCGGACGGGCTGGCCCGGCAATTAAGAGAAGGCCAAAAAGTGGAGATCACCGTTAAAGGCTCCCGGCCGGAAATCGAACCTGTCCTAAAAAACGTCAAAGAAATTCGCGAGTGGTCTTTCCTGGAAACCCTTCCGGACAATACTTGCCGCTTTCTGGTTCAAAGCGAAACCGAGGGTAATCTGCAAGAACTTTTATTCAAAACTTTTGCCAAGGCCGATCTTCCTCTTTTAGAAATGCGGACGGTCAATTTGAGCCTGGAAGAAATATTCCTGCAGCTTACGACCGAAGAGGACGACCCGAATAATCCGGGGAACAAACCGTCCGTTTCCGGCCCGGGAAAGGAGGATGCCGCTAATGGATAAAATCACCAACATTATGAGACGCGAATTGTCATCATATTTTTTATCCCCCATCGCTTATGTGCTAATGGCGGTTTTTATCGCTCTCTACGGAGTATTCTTCACCGGAGTCTTTGTGACATACGGCGTGGCCAATTTGCAATTCAGTTTGGCAAATCTTTTATTGGTCTTCCTTTTCATTGCCCCGCTGATGACCATGCGCGCCCTGGCCGAAGAGCGCAAACTGGGAATCGAAGAACTGTATATGACCGCCCCCATTACGACCACCGAATATATTTTAGGCAAATTTTTAGCGTTGGCAATTTCTTATTTAGTGATGTTAAGCCTGCTCTTAATCCACTTCGGAATCGTTTTTTACTTTGCAAAACCCGATTGGGGCCCGGTTTTGTCGAGTTTAACCGGTTTAATGTTGGCCGGTTTTACCTTTCTGGCAATCGGTTTATTTACCTCCTCCCTCTCCGATAGTCAAATTATTTCCGGCTTGGCCGGTTTCGGGATCTTATTGTCTTATTGGCTGTTGGGTTGGGTGGGCAATTCCATGGGCGGTAAATGGGGCGAGATTATCGGCAATCTATCCTTGCTCAGTTATTATCAGGACTTTAATAAAGGCGTGATCGACACCAAAAACATTATTTTTTATTTATCCAACATCGGTGTGTTTTTATTCCTGACTATCAGGCACATGGAAGCGCGGAGGTGGAGATAATGAGTCGACTACAACCGGATATCGAAAAAATCGGCAGTGATCTGCGTCGTTTTTTCTTCAACTGCAATGGTTTTTTGATCGCCTTGATCGTAATCATCGCCGCAGTGATTATTAACCTGATCGCTTTTCGCTTTAATTACACTTTTGATTTGACCCGGAATAAACTTTACTCCTTAAGCGATCAGTCGCTCCAAGCCATTGAAGAAATAAACCGGCAGCCCAATAATTTGTATATCTATGGTTTCTTCTCGGGTGATATCAGCAGCAATGCAATGGTCGATCTGATTAAGGAGTTTCAAAAACGAAGCGGCAAGATCATTTATCAAACCGTTGATCCCTATAAAAACCAGGCTGAGACAAGACAATTTGAAATCCGGGAACTGGGAACCCTGGTTTTTCAGCTGGGCGATAAAAACCTTAAGATTTTGCCCTGGGATGTCTACGTTGAAGACTCCGAAGGCCGCGAGACCTTCATCGGTGAACAAGCTATTACGCGGACTATTTATAAATTAATTGACGCGGATACCAAATACCTTAATATCTTAATCGGGCATGGCGAAAAAATTTACCAATCCGCCCGGGAATACATCAAAGGGGCCGGTTATAAGGTTGAGTACCTTGATTTGATGAACGACGGGAAAATACCGGAAAATTGCTCTCAGTTGATTATTGCCGGTCCGAAATCCGACTTGACCATACCGGAACTGAATTTAATCGAGAAATATTTGGAACAGGGCGGCCGACTCATGATTTTTCTGGACTTTCCGCCCAACAAAGCCAGCCTGCCCAATCTGATCAAATTGCTTAACCAATGGGGGATCGACACCGAAGACAGCGTGGTCCTGGAATTGGAAAAACGGAGCGCTTTCGATCATACCATGATTGTCCCCAATTACCGGCGCCACGAGATCACCCAAAGGCTCGGCGAAACTTTCACTAATCTTATTTTCCCTTTCAACCGGACTTTGAAGGTAATCGAGAATTATTCCGGTCCGGCTAAAGTTGAAGTGATTTTAGAAAGCAGTCCCGAGTCATGGGGTGAGACCGACCGCGGCGGCCATGTTAAAAAAGATCCTCATGAAACCGCCGGCCCCATCCCTTTGGGAATCGTAGCCAGCCGTTTCTTCAACGGAGTTGAAAGCCGACTGGTCGTTTTAGCCAATTCAAACTTCATCGACGACCAATTCGTTACCGAAGCGGGTAATCTGAACTTGTTTTATAGTATGACCAATTGGTTATTGGGACAGCCCGAACGAATTACAATCGCTCCAAAACAACTACAGCTAACCAGGGTATTTTTGACTCCGCTCCAAACAAATCTGGTTCGCTCTTTTGTATTAGTGGTTTTACCGTCCCTAATCTTAATTTCGGGCGGTGTTATTTGGTTTAGGAGGCGAGCGCGATGAGACGGAAAAATTATTCTACGCCAATTTTAGCGGTTATAGCCATCATTTTAGGATTAATCGCCTGGTGGTTGATGGCGACTCAAGAAACCGCCGTAAATAAAAATTTGGTTCTAAAATTATCCGAGACGGAGATCATCGGTTTCGATATCGTTAAAACCGAGGAAAATCAGAAAATTGAAAAAATATCGGTGCAAAGAGACTCGGGTAACGACTGGATAATAACCGCCCCGGTCAGCGATATAACCGATCCCGAAACCATTTCCCTAATGATTACGCCGTTAAAATGGCTCACAACCCCTTCAATAATTAAAGACGTCTCCGACTTATCGGAATTTGGTCTGGATCGTCCCTCATTATCGGTTACGATAAAGCTCCAAAAAGGAAACCCGGTGACCATCAACTTCGGCGCCGAAAGCCCCATCCCGGAGATGTATTACGCTCAGGTGGCCGGTAGATCGGAAGTGGTGGTCATCGACAAAGATATCAAAAACAACCTCTCTCCTAAATTAAGTTATCTACGGGAGCGCAAAGTAGTAAAAGTGACCCGTGAGCAAGTGAAGGAATTGATTGTCGCAAAGGGCCGGGAACAGGTTTACCGGATGGTTAACCACAATGGCGGCTGGCTTTTGATCGAACCTTATCGGGTAGAGCGAGTTGCCAATGTGGTCAATGCGATTATCGACGGCTTAAACACTCTGTGGACCCATGAAAACGACGATGATCTCGACAACCTCTCCAAATATGGCCTCGATCAGCCCGATTACCGGATCGAACTAAAACTAACCGACGGAAAGTCGTTTTCATTGATCGCCAACAAAATCGGCAACGATTATTATATGTTGAATAGCTTGCGCCCGACCATTATCCGGCAAAAAAACCCCGAAGCTTTTAATTTTTTGGAAACCGGCATTCAAGATTTGCTGAAGCGGAAACCTTAACCCTTTTGTTCCTTATTATCGAAAAATTGAATGCCGTTTAAAAATAGATTCATTAGACAAAACCGGTTTATCCGGTTTTTTACTTGAACTCCCCAGTCTCTTTTTATGTCGAAAAAAAAAGAATTTTAACGATTAACATATTGACTATGGAATTAAGCGATGTTACAATAAAGTCAAGAACATACTAAACGTTTTTTTAAATACCAATGTACTTACAAATAAATATTAGGTTTATACATTTAAGGCAGTATTGTTGTTTTTTACCAAGTTAAAAACGACTATGACTGTTTCACCTGGCTGTTAAAACTAATTCGCAAACACAACATCGGCTTAGTTTCAATTGAATAACAACACTTTTATACTTCTTAGTAATGTAAAAAGAAATGAAAAATAATGTAAATTGTATGTATAAATCTTTAAAAACACCGTTCCTTACTTCATAAATTAGGGAATTTATGGAAGAGGGGTGATTGCCAAAATAAGGAGGGTATAAAATCCGAAGCCGTTTATGTAAATTTTTAAGGAGGTAAGAAAGTGAAGCAAAAGGTTTTATTAGGTCTGGTTTTAAGCGTAATCGCCTGCCTGTTGGTATCCACTTCCGTTTTAGGCGCTTACAGCGGTTATTACCAGATTCGAAACGCCAATAATCCTGAGATGTACATCGACGGCATGGGTCGCACCGACAACGGCGCCGATCTTTGCATGTGGGCGTACACCACCCATTATAACTCTCATTGGGAGATCATTGATGTCGGCGGCGGTTATTATCAATTGAAAAACCGCACCACCGGCTTGTTCATCGACGGTATGGGCCGTACCAATAGCGGTGACCCCTGCGGTCAATGGGCGAACACCACCCATTACAATTCCCACTGGAAAATCTCTTCCGATAAGGGCTATGTAAGGTTCCAAAACCGCTCTACCGGCCGTTATTTGGACAGCAACGGACAAACCTCCAACGGCGCCGTTGTGGTGCAACGGAGCGGCAGATCCGACTTGGCCCAACGCTGGACATTGGTTTCCATGGGAGGAGGCGGAGGCACACCGACTGCAACTCCGAAGCCGACTGCAACTCCGAAACCGGGAGCAACCCCGACACCGAAACCCACACCGACCAGTGGCGGTGGTGGCGGTCCGGTTCCTAGCGGCTTGGTAGGTTTCGCCACCCTTAACGGCGGCACCACCGGCGGCCAGGGCGGGCCCACGGTTACCGTAAGCACCGGCACCGATCTGCAGAATGAAATTAAAAAAGGCGGCCCGAGAATCATTCAGGTAAACGGCACCATCACTACTTCCAACTCCGGCAGCTTGAGTAAAATCGACGTTAAAGACGTTAACAACATTACCATCATCGGTGTTGGAACCAGAGGTGAACTTAACGGTATCGGGATCAAGGTCACCCGTGCCAATAATATCATTATCCGCAATCTAAAAATCCATCATGTCCTCAAAGGGGATAAAGATTGTATCAGCATCGAAGGACCCGTCAACAACATCTGGGTCGACCACTGCGAATTGTATAACCAATTCCAAGGCGTTGACAAAGATTATTATGACGCATTATTAGATACCAAAAAGAACGCTGCCTACCATACCTTCTCCTGGAATAAACTTCACGACAGTTGGAAGGCCAGTCTTGCCGGTTCTTCGGAAAGCGATACTTATGATCGCAGGGTTACCTACCATCACAATTCGTTTATAAACATTAATTCCCGGTTGCCGTTGTACCGTGGCGGTCAGGGACACGTTTACAACAATCACTATAAGGATGTCCCAACCACTGCGGTTAACTCCCGGCTCGGCGCCAGATTACGGGTTGAGTACAATTACTTCGAGAACGTCAACAACTGTATCGGTTCCTGGGATAGTAAGGAAGTCGGTTACTGGCACGTGGTTGGCAATGTCTTCTCCAATTGTTCCGGTAGCCAGCCGACCTCGTCGACTTGTACCTATAACCCGCCGTATAGCTACAGCATTGAATCGACTTCAACTCTGAGATCTACTATCAACAACAATGCCGGCGTTGGTAAAATTTAATTAACAACCGGCAATTAACGATTTGTTTTACGGCATTACTCACTACCAAAGGACCGCTCGATCGAGCGGTCCTTTTTATAAATCGATCTCTCTTTTAATTTTGAATTCTAAAACAAACAGCTTCAAATATTATTTTACTGATCTAGTTTTACTACTGAGAAAAAAATTAACTTTTTAAAGATGATCTTATTGACTAAATAACAAATTAATGTTAAAATTCTGTTAAAGATGTTAACATAATCTAAGACCTCGCTTTATTCATCTCTGCAAATTTTTTATAACAAAGTAGGTTGCATTCCATCCAGATTGACTCCCCTTTCCAATCAAGCAAGCGATATCTGAATCTCAACAAAAGAGCATCAAAATTTTACTCATGGTTAAGCTTAAAACATTAACCGTCTTTTAGGGCCTTATATTATGGGGATAATTTTGCCTAAGTTGTACTTATGAATATATATAATGATATGTACATTTAACCCAAAGGTAGATTCAAGAATGGATTAATATTTATTCAACTTTTTTAAAAATTATAAAAAGGGGGTGATGGCCAAATAAGATCTTGTTTGTGAGTTATTAGTTTCCAAAAAAACTTAAAAGGAGGTCACAGTGATGAATCGCAAAATTCTACTGGGTTTAGTGTTGAGCTTAATCGCCTGCCTGTTGGTATCCACTTCAGTTTTAGGCGCTTACAGCGGTTATTACCAAATTCGGAACGCCGGTAATACTTCGATGTATATCGACGGCATGGGCCGCACCGATAACGGCGCCGATCTTTGCATGTGGGCGAACACCACTCATTATAACTCTCATTGGCAGATCATTGACGTCGGCGGCGGTTATTATCAATTGAAAAACCGCAGCACCGGCATGTTCATCGACGGTATGGGCCGTACCAGTAGCGGCGACCCTTGCGGCCAGTGGGCAAATACCACCCATTACAATTCCCACTGGAAAATCTCTTCCGATAAGGGCTATGTAAGGTTCCAAAACCGCTCTACCGGCCGTTATTTGGACAGCAACGGACAAACCTCCAACGGCGCCGTTGTGGCGCAACGGAGCGGCAGATCCGACTTGGCCCAACGCTGGACAATAGTTTCCGTGGGCGGAACCGCGCCTACACCGCCTCCGGGACCGACCCCGACACCGAAACCTGGTCCAACTCCGACTCCGAAACCCACACCGACCAGTGGCGGCGGCAGTGGCGGAACCAAATATATCTCCAGCACCATCGTGGTAAAGTCGGGTCAAACCTATGACGGCGGCAACCAAACCATTATTGCCCAAGGGATGGGCGATGGCAGCCAAAGCGAAAGTCAAAAACCGATTTTCAAGCTTGAAAGCGGCGCTAATTTACGGAATGTTATCATCGGAAAACCGGGCTGTGATGGGGTGCATTGTTATGGTAACAATAATGTCACCAATGTGAGATGGGTAGATGTCGGAGAAGACGCTTTGACCGTAAAAGGCGGCGACAGCGCCAACGCTGGTACAATTAATGTTGACGGCGGTTATGCCAATTACGCCGATGACAAGGTCTTCCAGGTAAATGCGCCTTGTACCTTAAGAATCAGTAATTTCAGCGCCGATACCATGGGTAAGCTCGTCCGTCAAAATGGCGGGAAAACATGGAAGATGACCGTGTATCTTACAAATGTAACATTAAACAATGTAAAGGAAGCCGTTTTCAGAACCGATTCCAGCTCATCCCGTGTCTATTACCGGAACTTAAAGGTCACCAATTTCAAAGGTTCCAAGGGTTGGTGGTACGGTAGAGATTCCCAAGCTTCGCCGTATTAATCATAATATTGCATTCAAATTCGGTAATTAGTTTCAAAGCGCGCCGGAAAACATTCCGGCGCGCTTTCTTATACGATTAAACCGTCAATTGTTTCGAAAACACATATCTAGAAAATGATTTCTCCGCGCCTTCGTGTCTCTGTGGCCAATAAATAAATTAGCCACGGAGACGCAGAGACACAGAGAAAAAACTAATCCGGCTTGTTGCATTCCAAAAGTAACCATTAACAATGACATCCGTTATTTCAACTTCAACAAATGCTTGCCCGTTTCCATCGCCAGGCTAAAAAAGTCCCGGTTACGCTCAAAAATTTCCGCCAAAGCGTCCACTACCCGGTCGATATCCGCTTTCTCCACTATTAAAGGCGGCTCCAACCGGATCACATTCGGATTATTCAAGGTATACGCGGTAATGATGCCGTGTTTATTCAAAAGTTCTCCGGCCACCATCGCTCCGGTATACTCACGGGCGGTTTCGCTTAATCTGCCTCCGCTAAGTTTATCCAACCATCCTTGAGGTTGTTCAAACTCCAGTCCGATCAAAAGTCCCAAGCCCCTGACTTCTTTGATCAATGAATATTTCTCCTGCAACTCCTGTAATCTGCTTAAAAAATATACTCCTAGCTCAGCGGCTCTTTCCGAAAGCCGCTCCTCGACGATGACTTCCAAAGCCGCTAAACCGGCGGCGCAGGCCATATTATTACCCCCAAAGGTGGAACTGTGCAAAGTGGCCTTTTCAATCGAGCCGTAACCTTTCTTCCATACGGCGTCGGTCGCCAGGTAAACCCCCAGCGGCATCACCCCGCCCCCTAACGATTTGGCGAGACAAAGGATATCCGGTTCCACTCCTTCATGTTCACAAGCAAAAAGTTTGCCGGTCCGTCCAAGGCCGGTTTGAATCTCGTCGATGATCAACAACGCTCCAAATTTGGAACACAACTCCCGTGCCGCCTTTAAAAACCCGGACGGCGGGATAATGATGCCGCCCTCGCCTTGGATGGGTTCCAAAATTACCGCCGCCACATCGCGGGGCTCCAATAATCTTTGTAAAGCCTGAAGGTCACCGAAGGGGAAATAGCTAAAATCTGGAACCAACGGTTGAAAAGGTTTTTGGTATTTCTCCCTTCCGGTGGCGCTAAGAGCGCCGAAGGTTTTCCCGTGAAACGAATTCCAAGCGGAAATGATCTTGGTTTTTCCGGTAGCGATCCGCGCCAGTTTTAAAGCGCCTTCAACCGCTTCGGCGCCGCTGTTGCAGAAAAAACTACGCTGCAGATTACCGGGTGTAATTAAAGCCAAATTATGAGCCAAGGCCCCGGCCAGGGTATTTAAAGAAGCTTGTAGCAAGTTAGGCTGTCCGGCCGCCTTAGTAAGAGCCGCTAAAACACGGGGGTGGTTATGCCCCAAGTTAAGCGCGCCGTAGCCGCCTAAAAAATCAAGATACTCCCGGCCTTCACTGTCCCAAACCCGTATTCCGTCGGCTTTGACATATTGTTTGGTGAAATCAATCAAAGACATTAACCCTACTAAACTGGAGTTGAGATATTTCCGGTGTAATTCGATCATTTCCGTTCGAGTAACGGTTAAGGCGTCTTCCAAAGATAATAATTTAGCCAATTTGAAACGCTCCTTCTAGCAACGCTTGTATCGCTCAATTGTAACATCAAATTAATTCGTGTTTTTTCCGGTTTTCCCTGCCGTTGACAATGAAGACTTAATAAAAGTTATAATTAATTTCTTGAGGGGAAAAATATAAGGCGCTGTTTGATACTTTACCTATTAAAACAGGTCATGGAGGAAAGCCATTTGGGTACCCTTGAAGAGACTAAAGTCATTCAAGCCGCCAACCGTCTCGAAAGCGCGCGCCAACTTTTAGAGGAAGTCGCTAAAAAAGAGGACCGGTTCAGTAATTCTTTTTCCAAAATCGTAGCCGAGCTTGGAAAGTTTGAAGAGGAGTTGCGCCAAATCAGCAAGACTCTAAACGCGGAAAACCTGGGTAAACGAAGTTAAATAAGGTTGGTAATAATTCAGAGACATTCTTCGGCGAAAAATCATAAGCTAAATTCAGGGGAATGTCTCATGTCCGCAAACCTTGGTTTAATCCCTTACAACCGTAAAGCGGCTTTGAACTACGCACTCAAATGGGCGTTGGGCCGCAATCCGAACTTTTACGATTATTCCGAACTCGGCGGTGATTGCGCCAATTTTGCCTCACAAGTCCTGCTGGCGGGCGGCGCGGTTATGAATTATCAGCCGGTTCTGGGCTGGTATTATATCGACCCCAATCGAAAATCGCCGTCTTGGACCGGGGTAAATTTCTTATATAATTTTTTAATCTCCAACCGGACTAAAGGTCCTTTCGGCGTTGAAACAGAGCCTAATGAGGTGGGAATCGGAGATTTGGTCCAACTTTCCTTTCAGGGAAACTCTTATTACAATCACACTCTAATAATCACCGATTTATCGAGACCGATCAGCCCGAGCCAAATATATGTATCGACTCACTCGATCGACCGGCTGAACGCGAATCTCGCCCAAACATATTCCTGGAAACAAATCCGGTTCATTCACATCATCGGCAGCTATTTATAATCTGAAAACCCGGTTTGGTTTTTAAAGCGCCTAATAAGATAACCGGGGAATCTCCCCGGTCTACGGTCGAACTTGGAAACATCTTCGCGATCTTTTCCAGCTTCGATATCAGCCGCGCTTTAAATTTTTTCCGGTTGAGACGGTATGGAAATCTCTCCTAAGGTTTTCGAAAGCTCAACATCATATTTGGCTTTGGTAGCCAGATCGCCCAAGGAAACCATCCCCACCAAACGGTCCCCTTCCACCACCGGCAAACGTCGAATCTGCTGCGCCGCCATAATTCCGGCCGCTTGTTGAAGGTTCGTCTCAGGACTGACCGATTTTACCTGGGTTGTCATTACGTCTCTAACCATAGTATGGTTGGGATCTTTCCCATGGGCGATATTTCTGACTACAATATCCCGGTCGGTAACCAATCCGACGATATTAGCGCCTTCACAAACCGGAACGACGCCGACATCATGCCTTTGCATTACCTGCGCGGCCTCAGTCACCGTAGTGTCTGGTGAAACAACCGCCAAATCATCAGTCATGATATCCTTGATCTTCAATAAAACCATCCTTTCCTTTTTTTAAAAGTATCCCCCTCCTCAATAAAATCATGCATTTTCAAAAATCAACCTTTTTTAGCATTACGGAACTAGTCTAGGGGAAGTAAAAAGCGTTGCTCCGAAGCAACGCTTTTCAAAAAATTGATAACGGTTTTAAAAATTCCTAATTTATTTATTTTTGGGCCTGAAAACAATCGCGGCAATAAACGGGACGATCACCGCTCGGTTTAAAAGGAACCTCAGTTTCGACGCCGCAATTCGAACATACTACCTGATACATTTGCCTGGGACCGCCGGTCCGTTGTTGCTTACGGGCAGCCCGGCATGCCGGACATCGGCCCGGCTCATTTTGAAAACCCTTACCGGCGTAAAATTCCTGTTCATTGGCAGTAAAAACGAATTCCTGGCCACATTCTTTACAAGTCAAACTCTTGTCTTGATACATAAAAACCTCCTGAATTCTAGCCCTTTGGGCTGATAATCGGCCTTTTTCCTAGGGCTAGCCATGGAGGTGATTCTGGATGGACAAATCAGCGAAACCATTGCAAACCTAAGGTGAGGCACTAATTATATTTTAGCACGAATTTTTAAAAATGCAATAGGATAAAGGGTTATATTAATCCCAAACTTGCCTCGTTTTTAGCAACCAATCATAAAATTGATCCTTCTCTTCCCAGGCGACCCCGGTCCGCCGGAATTCCAACATCACATCGGGCTTGGACATCCGGCCGTCGAAAAAGTAGCGATCAATGATTAGCGTTAATACCAACGGTGAGCGCATTAAATTGCCATGGGGCAAATCCTTCCCCAAGCAAATAGTCTTCGCGAACGGGCCGCGCGCGCTAAAAGGATCAACCCTGCCGTCACCGGAAAAAGCGTAGCGAAGATCTTCAGGTCCGGGTTCAAGCGTTGGACCCACCCGGTCGCTGCAAAGGATCTCCGGATGATAGATTCCTTCGAAATCATATGAACCGTGCCGAAACCGTCGCTTAATAAATTTTCACTCGGGTCGAGCCGCCTGGTGATGGGCGTGTATCGATCGGCAAATTCCTTCGCCGTAATGATAAAATCAGTTCCCATTTTTACGATTCCGTCTCCGAAAAAAAACCTCTCCGCCAAATAAAGCCCAATCTCTTGGGAACGTTCAATATAGCCGCGCCCGCCGAAAGTAACCCTCTCGCCCCGGCGTTGGCAGCCGATTTCATAGATTCCATATTGGGGGCCGCCGATTGAAATCAGTGAAGCCAGTCGTTTCGGATATTCGGTAGCCACATACCGGCCGAACAACCCGCCCAAGCTATGACCGATCCAATGAATCTCGGCTTCCGGCCATTTGCGCTCAATTAATTCCAAAAGCGGCGCGGCATAATGTTTACACATCAAAGGCAAGTCCAGTCGCCAATCATACTTCAGGTAAATGACATTGATGTCGCCGATCCCGGCGGGATCATCCTCCAATATCTGCCAATCATCAAAGATTTTAATCAGCTCCCTGCTGGCTCGCTTGTTGATACGGGATCCCCAAAACGAAAACTCTTTCTCCATTAACCGGTAAGAACAGAGCAATAATTTAGTGGCGGAGGGTCCCTCTCCCAATGCTTGATACTTTTGCGGGATCGGCCGGTAATCCGGTCCGGTCAAAAAATCGGCGTCTTGATGTTTGCGGTAGTGCGGATAGGGTGAATTTTCCAACCACGCCGGATCTTTAGTGGGCAATTTATCCATACTGCCCCAAAAACCGGGAGTAAAAATAATAAACTCCGGCGGCGACGAGCCGCGAACCGGAAAAGGAATAATCATCGTCAAACCGACGGCTATTATTAAAAGCAACCTCAACATCAATAATAATCCCCCACCAATCGACTCGCTATCGGCCAACATGCCGATTTTAGCCCTAAAATGTGACAAAGCCGGGGTTTTGCTCCCGGCTTCGGTTTTATTCTTCCTCTTCAGACATATGTTTTTTAGCCTCCGCGATAATCGCTTCCGCCTGCTGAGCGGGAACCTCCTCGTAATGATCAAAATTAACGGTGAAATCAGCCCGGCCTTGGGTCATCGAACGTAAATCAATCGCATATTTGGTCATTTCCGCTTGCGGAACCAATGCCCTTACTATCTGATATCTCCCCTCCGGTTCCATCCCTAGAATCTTACCGCGTTTTTTATTTAAATCACCGATGACGTCCCCCATGAACTCTTCGGGCGTCCTGACCTCCACGCTTAAGATGGGTTCCAACAAAATCGGTTTAGCGTCCATAAAACCCTTTTTAAAAGCCATCGAAGCAGCGATCTTAAAAGCCATTTCCGATGAATCCACCGGATGGTAGGAGCCGTCGTACAACGTTACCTGGATATCCACTACGGGATAACCGGCCAAAACACCCTTCTCCATCGTCTCGCGCACGCCTTTTTCCACCGCCGGACGATAGTTTTGCGGAACCGACCCGCCGAAAATCTTATCGACAAATTCAAATTCGCCACCCGGCAGCGGGTTAAGTTCGAGCCAAACATGGCCGTATTGTCCCCGGCCGCCGCTCTGTTTTTTGTGTTTGCCTTCGACTTTGGTGGAACCCTTAATGGTTTCTTTGTAAGCGATCTTCGGAGCTTTTAGATTAACTTCAACCCCGAATTTTTTATGGAGTTTGCTGGTAATAACCTCGATATGGAGATCGCCCATGCCGGAGGCCACGATTTCATTGGTCACCGTATCTTTAGTAACTTGAAATGTCGGATCTTCCTCCATCAGTCGGGACAAACCGGCGCTGATCTTTTCTTCGTCGCCTTTGGCTTTCGGTTCCACGGCCAACGAAAGTTTGGGTTTGGGGAATTCTATTGCCGGTAAAACAATCGGTTTATCTTTTTCGGATAAAGTGTCCCCGGTATAAGTCTCCTGTAGTTTGGCTACACCGCCGATATCTCCCGCTCCCAACTCGGTAGTGGGTTCTTGGTTTTTCCCTTTAATGATGAATAACTGTCCGATACGCTCATTCTTTCCTTTGCTTGAATTAAACACCTGCGAATCGGATTTGATAACTCCCGAAAAAACCCGGAACAAGGTGAGTTTACCCACAAAGGGATCAGCCATTGTTTTAAAGACCAGGGCTGAAAATGGTTCGTTATCCGAAGGTTTCCGCTCTTCTCCTTGAGCGTTCTTAACCGGGCCCCGATCGACCGGCGAGGGTAAGAATTCGGTAACCACATCCAGGAAATTAGTGATTCCGATAAGCTTAAGCGAGGAGACGGCCAAAACCGGAACCAATTGCCCGTTGATGGTTCCTTGGCGCGCGCCGCTCAATAATTCGTCTTGGGTTAATTCCTGGCCCTCCAAATATTTGGTCAGCAAATCATCATCCGTCTCGGCTACCGACTCCACCAACATTGACCGGTATTCTTCAACCTTAGACTCCAAATCGGCCGGGATCGGCTTTTCAACCATTTTCCCGCCTTCGAAGACAAAGGCTTTGTTTTTCAAAACATCAACAATTCCCTGAAACTTATCGGCAGCCCCGATTGGGATTTGCACCGGAATTATGCTGGTTCCGAACCTTTGACGCAGTGCCGTTACCGCTCCGTCAAAATTCGCATTTTCACGGTCCATTTTATTGATTACGATCACTCGGGGCAACTTCTGCTCTTGGATATAATCCCAAGCCTTCTCGGTGCCGACTTCCACTCCGGATACGGCGCAAACCACAATACAAGCAGCATCAGCCGCTCTAATCGCCCCTTTGACTTCTCCGACAAAATCGAAAAATCCGGGCGTATCCAAAATATTAACCTTGACGTCCTTATATTCTACCGGGGCAACGGAAGCCCCAATACTGATCTTGCGCTTGATTTCTTCCGGATCATAATCCATGATGGAAGTTCCGTCATCCACCTTGCCGAAACGGTCCACCGCTTTGGTTGAAAACAGCATCGCCTCGGCCAACATCGTTTTTCCACAGCCGCCATGTCCCAAAAAAATTAAATTCCTGAGTTGTTCTACTTTGTACCTTTTCAAAAGATTCCCTCCCCATAATTTCACCCAAGTTCCGTTCGACCTTTAGGATAATTTGTTCATCTAAAGCTAAAAGCGGTTTCATAACTTAACGTCCGACTATTTCCATCCCCTCTGAGAAGTCGACCGGTTCTTTGATTTTTCCTATGCTGATATATTAAATTTATGAAACCCGCTATCGGATTACTATTCGTTTATTCGATTTAACTAATTTATTTCCTGCCGCTTACAAAATTTTTATGAGTAAGGAACGCTATTTTGGCTTAATAAAATACCAATAATAACTGCTTCTGGCATTAATTTTTATTTAATTTTAGGAATAAAAGAAGCGGCGCTCAGCATAATAATGAATGAACTACCGGTGAACGGCCGACCAATCTGCCCTGAGAGCGATGCTCTCCGTTAGGGGCAACTATTGTCGCTAGACACGACGTTCGTCGTGATTTCTAGAAAACGCCGGCGTAGCTAACGGTTGTTAGTTCGGCGCATGCGCCCATAAAATTGAGTTTGATGCGTTCCCGGTAGTTTAGCGCCCGTCTATCATAGACGGGCCTTTAATTATTTATTCGGCGGAGAGACCGTTAAGCCCTTCAAGCAAGTGGAGCTTTTCTTTCCCGTCTTTAAAGGGAATCCCTTTTTTCAAATCCTCGATCTCCGCCTCAGGTAGTTTATTAAGATTAAGAGCGATTTTTTCCATGATCGGCCCCGGCTTATCGGGAGTGCCGCGATACACGGCTATCCTTTGACCTTCGATTCCTAAAAACTGATTTTTAAGACAGGAATCGCATAAATCTTGATTTTCCTCATAATAGACATACAAACCGTCGTTTTCTTTAACAATTTGTCGGGAATGATTCACGATCACCGACTTGAAAGGCTTCTCTAACTGATATTCCGTGCGTTTCGATACGGTATGCCCGCACATGGTATATAATTTACGACTCTCTAATACCCACTTCCGGGGCGCGACGGTATCGGAAGGAGAAACCAACTTTTGAAACTTGCCGATTAAGGCCGGATCCTTTTTGAACCACCAACCGATCATGACCATTATCAACAAACTGATCCCAATTACCCGGAGTATCGTTAACCTTGACCAAGCAACCTTTCTCACGGGACCACCCCCCTCTTTTCCGAGGATAGCATAACCAAACTTGGAAATTTTATAAGCGTCCGGTTTATCCGCCTAACAAAAAAAGCGCCCGTAGCGCTTTTACTGGATTTCCTCCATGATTGAGTCGGGAATGTCAAAGTTCCCGTAAACGTTCTGGACATCATCATTGTCTTCGAGAGCATCGACCAACTTTAATAGCTGCCTGGCTTGGTCTCCATCGACCTCAACCGTATTGGCGGGAACCATCGTTAGTTCCGCTTCTTTTACCGGAACATTATTCCGTTCGAAATATTGGCGGACTGCTTCGAGCCGGCCGGGTTCGGTATAGATTTCATAGGTTTCGCCGTTATTCTTCATGTCCTCGGCTCCTGCTTCAATAGCCATTTCAAATAACTCTTCCTCGGACTTGGCGGCGTTTTCGACTTCGATCGTGATCAACCCTTTTTGGGAAAACATCCAAGCGACACAACCGACCTCGCCGAGGTTCCCATTATTCCGGGAAAAAATATAACGCATATCGCCGGCTGTCCGGTTGCGGTTATCGGTCAATACTTGAACCAACAGGGCCGCTCCTCCCGGTCCATATCCTTCATAATAAACTTCTTCGTATTGTTCGCTTTCAGTGGCGCCGATCCCCCGCTTAATCGCCCGTTGGATATTGTCGTTGGGCATATTAACCGCTTTCGCTTTTAAGATCGCCATTCGCAACCTAAAGTTATGATCGGGGTCTCCTCCCCCTGCTTTAGCGGCTACAATAATCTCTCTGGTAACCTTAGTAAAGATACCGGCCCTTTTAGAGTCGGTCGCTTCTTTTTTACGTTTTATCGTCGCCCACTTTGAATGGCCAGCCATTTACCAACACCTCTTTCCGGTTTACCTTCTAAAAGTATACCCGAAGAGAGACGAGAACGCAAGGGTCGGGAATTAACGGCAACGACTAACCTTTATAGGGCGATCTTCCGACTTGGATGTGGATGACTTGAAACAAACGAACCAATAAAGTTCCGATTAATAAAAACGCTAACAAAGAGAAGAAGGGGGTTCTCAAAAAAAGCAAAAAATCATAGGTCCCATGCGCAATCAAAGCCGCTAAAAACCCTTTCCAGAGAATCAACCCATCGCGATTGGACTCCAAACGATACTTTGAGACATAAAAACCCATCCAACCCGAAAAGGAAGCGTGAGCCAAGGTCGTTACCGCCGCTCTAAGGATCGCCACCCCAAAACCGAAGATACTGGCCCAAAGAAGGTTTTCCAAAGAGGCGAACCCGAGTCCCATCGTAATTCCGTATATCGGGCCGTCAACCGGTTCATTCA
This sequence comes from Bacillota bacterium, assembly GCA_012735315.1. GTDB lineage: Bacteria > Bacillota > UBA4882 > UBA8346 > UBA8346 > JAAYHS01. The sequence goes on from JAAYHS010000071.1 coordinate 19,119, forward strand.
GTTCATGACTATTACCGGTCATCCGGATTAAGGCGATTGTTTTTAATCCTTCTTCAATCAAAGCGATCACTAAAAAAGCCAGCCCCAGAAAACTCACCCAATCTCCGGTTTGGATCGATTCCATCATTTGATCGCGCCAAATCTGCTCCAATAACCCGGCGGGGAGCACCAATATGAGTCCGACTAGAAACACTTTAATAATCTTGCGGACCGGTTCCGGTTCATACCGGTCCTGCCGGTAAAAGAACCATAACCATAACAAGCCCGGCCCGACCGAAGCCAGTAATAAATAGAAAAAACGCATCGCTTTCCTCCTGGTGATTATAAAACTATTATTCCTGCCGGATGCCGGTTTTAACCTAAAAAAATTATTATTTAAAAGGCTTCGCTTCACAACCAGCTATAAAAAACCGCTTAATCAATGAATGATCAAGCGGTTTCAGCAACGGTTTTATGCGGGTTAAAACTAATCCTCCATTACACTGGCGGCCAACATTACCGCCGCCATACCGTGGGGTAGGTTATCCACCTGTTTTTTATTAACGTAATTGGCGTAATTCCGTTGAACTCCCATACCTTCCACCGAACCGCGGACCACTATTCCCCCTTTAGCGGTATCGCTTACCATTCCTTTAATCCCTTCCCAACCCCGCTCGGCGACGGTTAGGTATTGAGCATCGAGATAACCTTTGACCACGGCCTTTTTAAGCGTATAAACGAACATCGCGCTGCCTGAAGTCTCCACCCAATTATTGGGTCGATCGCCCTTATCGATAACTTGGAACCAAAGCCCGGTAACGGGATCTTGATATGCGGCCAAACCCTCCGCCACTGTCTCTAATATCGCGGCCAAATCCTGATATCCGGGATAATCCGAGGGCAAATATTCCAGGATATCCACTAAGGCCATACAATACCAACCCAACCCCCGGCACCAAAACTCGGGAGAAAGTCCGGTTTCGGGATCGGCCCAATCGGTGGTTTTCTTATCGTCCCAACCATGATATAATAACTTCTTTTCTCGGTCCAGCGCCTGCTCGGCCATTAGTTTAAGTTGAAAAACAGCCGTTTGAAACGAATATTCCCGTTCGGGTCCGGATTCGGCGATCAACGCGCCGTATTTGGCGATAAAGGGCAACGCCATATATTGTCCGTCCAACCACATTTGATTGGGATAGTTGGCTTTGTGCCAAAAACCGCCTTTAGAATTGGTTGGAAAATCGTCGAATTTTTTTCGGGTATTAATGGCGCAAAGCTTATACTTCGGATCGCCGCTTGTTTCATATAAAGTAAACAATAGATTGGACGGCTGAATTACGTCCAAATTATGTCCGGATCTGATTGGGCTGATCTTCCCTTTTTGATCAACATACTTATCGACCCATTTTTTAATATAATGATAGTATTTGGGATCTTTGGTTTGATGATAGATCGCCTCCATACCGCAAAAAACGATTCCATTGGTATACTCCCATTGTTTGGCGGTAATCCGGTCCGGATTCGGCCAGCGTTCCATGATATAGTCGGCGATTCGGCTCCCGATTCCGCGCTTTTCGGTGGCGTCAACCTTAGATAATGTCAACGAATTGGCGCATGCCATTAACAATAAACCAAACATCCCTACATATACTCCCTTGATCATATTTCCTCCTTGGGATCATAGTTTGCCTGATCCTATAATGAAGTCATCCGGATCACTTCATATACTATTATGGAAGACAAGGAAATTATAATATTGTCTCCCATATAAATCAATTGCTATTTTTTTTCATTACTATAAAATTTTTTATAAGAAAATGTTAATGATCGCTTTAAAGCGAACGGGAACATGGCTTCCCGGACTTTTAAATCTCTTTGCCGCACTCCCGGCAGTAGTTGCCGTTTACATAGGTTAACCGTTCACATTCCGGGCAAGCTTGATATTGACTCGTTCCACATTCAAAACAATATTTATCATTGTCGGGCAGTTTTTTACCGCATCCCACGCAATTCCGATTGCGAATTCTTTTTCCGATGATTTTTCCCCGGTTAAAGAGATGTTTTTGAAGATGATAAATCAGTAAAACGGTAATGCCGATCGCGATTGCAATTATAATGTAATACCAGATCGCGATCAATTTTAAGGAGTCCAATAAATCAATGAACTTTTTGATGATTTGTTCGGGGATAATATTTAAAATAAGTTCGATCATTTTTAAAAAGATCGGTATGGATACCACGACCAATAAATGGGTTGCGATTACGCTTTGAAATCTATTGTTGACGCTCTTTTTGTACCAAATGTAAAACACCAGAAGCAATGGGAGTAGAAATAGAAGTTGAAGCAATATTTCATAGATTGGAAAGATAAAACGGTAATTGCGCAAGGTCTTGATAAGCTCTTCTTGCTTAACGGAGGCTTTGTCAATAACACTCCAAAGAACGGTTACTTTGGGGTTTGAATTGATTTTTTGATTGATTTCAAGGATTTCATTGGATAACTCAATATATTTCGGATCATTCTCCGCTAAGAAGCCTTTCTCATTTTGCAACTTTATGAGTTGTTCCCGTTCTTCAAATAGTCGGATAACGGCTTTATCGGTCTTAACCCGATCAATCGCATCCATAACCTCTTTGCAGAGAGGATGCATTTTTCCCGTTTTTTCTTCTTGATAGGTTGAACGATGATAATTAATTACAATTTTACTTAGTTTATCCAAGCGATTGTTCTCGGTCCAATCCCGATCAATAATAATTCTTTGGCAAAGAAACGGGATATATTCATCAGGGCTTGATAATAACCTGGAATGAGCATCTAGTCCTTGAAATAAAACCATTAGTAAGAAAAAATCCAATAAAATAAGGACAAATACGGATAAAGGACTGAGAGGTTCATCATCATCTAATCGAAACATTCGATTCCGGAAATTTAACAACATTTTTTTCATTTTTCCTTGAAACCTCCTTGGTAAAATTAAACAATTAAAAATAATTCTATTTATCCGCCTTTTTTAGAATTTGCCGTTGCTATTTGTGCTTTATCAAGACACCCTCCCCATCCAGGAATACAGGTCTTGCTCAATTAATACCTAAAACCATACCATTAAAGTTATCGGTTGCCAATTGGAAAAATTTAGCCGGCAATTGCCGATACCCATTTTGAATACGCAACAATTACCATATTTCCGTCGGCGCTGGATAATAATTTAATCTCAAATATAAAAATCTGTTTCTGCCAACTTTCCTTCAAAAAAACAAAAACAGTAGCCATTTTTTCATTTTCATCCCCAAATACTTAAATTAAATATAATTTACATCTTACTTACTAACGGCTTCAAAGAAAGCAGTCGATGAACCGTTAAAGAATACTATTAGCATTATCTCAATCGCCCAAAATGTAGCGTAAATTATATTAAGTCCTCCAAAAACGCCTGAGGAGGTGAGTACGGATGTCCCATCATAAATGTCGACGGGTTTCCCCCGGTATTTTCAGCGGTGGATGTTCATGGATTATAGTTCTCTTAATTATTCTCCTCTGCTGCTGCGATCGGCGCGTTTTTTAATCAACTATAGACAATAAAATTAATCCTAAAGACTATATGATATAAACTCTTTCTTCACTAATACACCGAGCAGAAAGTGGGTATTAAAAAAAGGAGCGACAGCTCCTTTTTAATTTATTTTATTATCCTTGCTTTCTTTCAGTTTCAAATACGCCAAATAATAAGTGTACAATGCATAAATCGACATCCCGATCGCAATGGCAAGCACCGCTTGTCCGATGACTTTATGAACGAAAAACAATCCAAACCCCAAGAAAAAGGCGAAGGTCGCGTTCTTACCGAACCGGTTGGCCGGAATTACCAGTTTCATGCGTTTTACCAACACCGCGCCCGCCCCGACCTGAATCATTTCTTTCAATATATAAACCAGAACCATCCAAACCGGCAAGCCCCATTTGACGGTTAACGCCAATAACACGCCGCCCGTTACCAATTTGTCGGCCAGCGGATCGAGAATTTTACCCAACTCGCTCACTTCATTCCGGGAGCGGGCCGCCCAACCGTCTGCCACATCGGTCAAACCCGCAATTAAAAGCAAGATTAACGCCCAAACAACCCCTTGAGAAGCGCCTCCGGTTAATTGCCAAAAAATAAAAGGCGCCAAAACAAAACGGCTGGAAGTAATCCAATTAGCTAAAGTCAATATCTACACCTCTGATCATTTTTTAAGATCTTTAAATTTTACTATTCTGGTTCCAAATAATTTTTCCTCTTTAAACTTGAAAAGCTTAACCGACTACCCCAATTCCTCCCCCACACCCAAGGGGAAAAACAGTTTACCCCAATTGAAAGAAAAAACGACTGCCGGGCGTCGACCGTCCAGCAACCGTATGAAATTTACCTTCCTCTAATTTTTAAAGTCTATGAAAAGAAAATCTATAAAATTAAAACACACTCCAGATTTATTTTTACCCTTTACCCTTTACACTTTACCCTTTTATTCAATCCACCGAATAATTCGGCGCTTCCTTGGTGATCTGGATATCGTGGGGATGGCTCTCCCTTAAACCGGCGGCGGTAATCCGGATGAATTTGGTCTTGGTTTTCAACTCCTCAATAGTGCGGCATCCGCAATAGCCCATACCGGCCCGGAGTCCGCCGACCAATTGAAAGACAGTCTCCGCCAAAGAACCTTTAAAAGCGACCCGGCCCTCAATCCCTTCCGGAACCAACTTGCGTTGATCCTCTTGAAAATAACGGTCCTTGCTCCCTTCTTTCATCGCCGTCACCGAACCCATTCCCCGGTAGACTTTATAACTTCTCCCTTGATAAATCTCCATCTCGCCGGGGCTTTCCGCGGTGCCCGCAAATAAACTGCCGATCATCACTACATCGGCCCCGGCGGCAATCGCCTTGACGATATCTCCCGAATATTTAATACCGCCGTCGCTGACAATCGGAATTCCATATTTCTTAGCGGCTTGAGCGCAATTATAAACAGCCGTTATTTGCGGCACGCCGATACCGGCCACCACCCGCGTCGTACAGATTGAACCGGGACCGATTCCCACCTTCACCACGTCGGCGCCGGCTTCGATTAAGTCAGTGGTCGCCTCGGCGGTCGCCACGTTCCCGGCCATTATTTCCACGCCCGGAAAGTTCTTTCTCAATTCCCGCACCGCTAAAATAACATTTTTGCTATGACCATGAGCCGAATCAACGGCAATCAGATCCACGCCGGCGTCAACCAAAGCCTTGGCCCGTTCCAAGGTTCCGCTGGTCCCAACCGCGGCGCCAACCCTCAACCTTCCCCGTTCATCCTTGGCGGAATTAGGATACTGCACCGCTTTTTGAATGTCTTTGATAGTGATTAATCCTCTCAGATTGTAGTCTTCATCAACCAAGGGCAATTTTTCGACCCGATGTTTTTGGAGAATCGCCTTGGCCTGCTCAAGGGTGGTACCCACCGGCGCCGTAATCAAATTCTCCTTGGTCATCACCTCTTTAATCGGCTGGTCAAAATTGGTTTCGAACCGCAAGTCGCGATTGGTCAAAATCCCGACCAATTTACCGTTGGAAGTAATCGGAACACCGGAAATCCGATAACGTTCCATAATCTCCAAGGCATCGTTTATCGTATGATCCGGGCTCAAAAAAATCGGATCGGTAATCACTCCGTGCTCCGAACGTTTCACCTTATCAACTTCCAAAGCCTGCGCTTCAATGGACATATTCTTATGGATTATGCCCAAACCGCCTTCCCGCGCCAAAGCAATCGCCAACCTGGCTTCGGTGACGGTATCCATCGCCGCGCTAATCAAAGGAATGTTCAAAGTGATTTTCTTCGTCAACCTGGCCCTGGTATCAACCTCGCTCGGTAGAACTTCGGACCTTGCCGGCGCCAACAAAACATCGTCAAAGGTAAGCGCTTCTCCTAAAAAACGTTCATTGAACAAGCGATATCACTCTCCGATTTTAAACATATAGCGATTGGCATCTTGACCAAATACAATAAATACCCTCCCGTCAACTTAACCAAAGTCAACGGAATAGCCGGAACCTAAGCGAATTTATTTTGAATTTATTTTATCATAGAAACCTGTTTTTGCAAGCTAAAATATGAATTTTAGAAGCATTTTTATTTTATTATTTGGTAATCTTTCCGGATACGATCGATAATAACCCGAAAAAAACCGGTTGATGCAGCAGATAAATTAATAATGACCGGCGGCCTAAAAAACAAAACAGCTCGATAATTGAGTTATTCGGATTCTTCAACCGGAACCTGGGAATCCCCCCGCGGATAAAAATAATGGCCCCCGAAAATTCCGATTAAAAGATACCCAAATCACGGAAAAATGGGAAAATAGTCGATACTAAGGAACCGTTCCGGAATCAAACCCAACCAAACCAGCCAAGCAAATTCAAACCGGTACCGGCCAAGTTGAACTCCGATTAAGATCGTTAAAACCCCCAATCCCAAGGCTGAATATTTATGAGGCGGCAAAGGATAGGCCAATACCGAAACTTATTCTTTCTCAAATCCGAAATTTTGAACGAATTAAATAACAAATAAAAAAAAATATTTGACAACAAACGAAAACAAACGTAAAATTAATGCGGAGGTAACCCCGATGTTTCCGGAAGAACGGCGTTCAATAATACTCAAAATTCTAAATAGGCAAGGACGCTGCCTCGTTTCCGACTTGGCCAAAGAAATGGAAGTCTCCGAGGTAACGGTACGCCAGGATTTGGACGCTTTGGAACGCGAAGGGCTGCTTCGCCGGACCCATGGCGGAGCTATTTTACCATCGAAAATCGGCTTCGAGCGCCCGTTTCAAATCGAAGAAACATCCTTCAAAGCTCAAAAAGAGCGGATCGCGCAGGCCGCCGCCGAACTGGTTTCTCCCGGGGACACTCTGATTTTGGACGTTGGAACCACCGTCTCCGAATTGGCTAAAAAACTGTTGAATATCCATGACCTGACCGTTTTTACCAATGCTCTAAATATCGCGATTATTCTGGAGGCCGCTCCATCGATAACGACCATTGTTACCGGAGGGACGCTTCGGGCCAAGCAGCATTCCCTGGTTAATCCATACGCTACTTTAATCTTGGAAAAAATCCGGGTTGATATCGCCTTTATCGGCGTGGGCGGGATCGAAGCCAACCATGGTATCACCAACGTCAATATCGCCGAAGCGGAAATAAAATCCCTCTTTCTAAAAACCGCGCGGCGACGGGTTGTGTTGGCCGACTCCAGTAAAATCGGGAATATCGGTTTGGTGAAGATCGGAGACATCGAACAAATCGATTTATTAATCACCGATAAGCAAGCCGACGCTAAAGAAATAGCGGCCTTGCGGCGGAAGGGATTAAAAGTGTCTTTAGTATAGCAAATCAGTCCTAAGGAGAAAAATGCCCGAAAAATGCTTTTTGCGCTTGTCTTGAGGAGGAATACCGCGACGGCCGGCGAATCGTTTTCGAGGGCGCGAAACACTATCCTAGCAACCCATGGCGGGGGCAGCGATTGTCAGGAGGTAATTGATGAATATTTTAGTAACCGGTGGAGCGGGTTATATTGGAAGCCAAGTTGCGCTTGATTTAGCCAGAAATGGTCATCACCCGGTGATCATCGACAACTTAAGCAAAGGCCACCGGGCCGCCGTAAAAGCGGGCCGATTGATCGAAGGCGAACTCGGCGACTTGGAGTTTGTGAAGAATATCTTAACCACCGAAAAAATCGAAGCCGTAATTCACCTGGCCGCCGACAGCCTGGTAGGGGAATCGGTCCAAAATCCGGCCAAATACTTTCGGAATAATATCGGCAACGGCATTAAGCTCTTGGACGCCATGATTGATTGTGACGTCAAGCTATTTGTCCTCTCCTCGACCGCGGCCGTTTATGGCGAACCGGAACGAACGCCCATCACCGAAGACCATCCCAAAAAGCCCACCAATCCCTATGGTTTCTCCAAACTGACTTTGGAGGGCATCTTGGATGCTTATGATCGGGCCTACGGGCTTCGTTATATTTCGCTGCGTTATTTTAACGCCGCCGGCGCCGACCCTAGCGGAGAAATCGGCGAGGACCATCAACCCGAAAGCCATTTGATTCCCATTGTCCTACAAACCGCTTTGGGACTAAGGGAAAATATTCACCTGTTCGGGACCGACTACCCAACTCCCGACGGGACTTGTATCCGGGATTACATTCACGTGGCGGATCTCTCCCAAGCTCATCTACTGGCGTTGCAAGCGCTGGCGAGCGGAGCCTCCTCCAATATCTATAACCTTGGCAACGGCCGCGGCTATTCCAACCTTGAGGTCATCGAAGCCGCGCGTCAAGTGACCGGCAAATCAATCAAGGTAGTCAACGCGGCTCGGCGTCACGGCGATCCGGCGATCCTGGTCGCTTCTTCCGAACGTATTAAGCGGGAATTGAGATGGAATCCGCAATATCCTGAACTTAAAACGATAATTTCAACCGCCTGGAATTGGCATCGGAATCATCCGCAAGGATACCAACCAAATTAAGCTTGCGGTTTCCAAATAATAATAATAATTGACCTATCGGATGGGGGAAGAAGATTATGAAAATCGGCGTTTTAACCAGCGGTGGAGATGCTCCGGGAATGAACGCGGCCATCAGAGCGGTGGTTCGAAAAGCGCTTTACCACGGTTGTCAAGTATACGGAATTAAAAGAGGTTTTAGCGGTTTGCTTACCGGAGAAATCGTTCCTTTAGATTCCCGGGCGGTCAGCGATATTTTACAAAAAGGCGGCACTATCTTACAATCGGCCCGCTGCCCCGAATTTAAAACTCCCGAAGGACAAGCCAAAGCCAAGGCCCAGCTGGAGAAACTAGGCTTAAACGGACTCGTGATTGTCGGCGGAGACGGTTCTTTCCGCGGAGCCCGGGTTCTAAACCAAATGGGCTTTCTAACCGTGGGAATTCCCGGAACCATTGACAACGATATCGGCTGTACCGACTATTCGATTGGTTTTGATACCGCCGTCAATACGGTGCTGGATGCAATGAACAAAATCAGAGATACCGCCTCATCCCACAACCGGGTTTATGTGGTGGAAGTGATGGGGAAAAATTCCGGTTTTATCGCGGTGGCCGCGGGCTTAACCGGAGGAGCGGAAGCGATCCTCATCCCGGAAAATCCGGTTAATCTTGATGATATTTGTAAGATAATCCTGACTAACGCCAAATTGGGCAAAGCTCATAGCATTGTCTTGGTTGCCGAGGGATACTATGAAGATCCCATTTCCGCTCAACAATCGAGCGGGTTCCGAGTCGGTAAATACCTCGCCGAAAAAACCGGTTGCGACACCCGGATCACGATCCTCGGCCATCTCCAAAGAGGCGGAACGCCGACCTTTTTCGACCGCAAACTCGCGACTTTACTGGGCAATAAAGCCGTGGAACTGCTGCTGGATAACGAGACTGAAAAAATGGTAGGAATAATAAATAACCGGATTCAAGTCTTCCCGTTGGAAAAGGCCCTTACTACCAAGAAAACCATTAGCAAGCAGGAATTAGAGCTGGCGGGAATTATGTCCAGTATTTAACCGTTCTTATCGCCAGTTTTTATAAAAATCTCCGATATATTCAACGAGCGGCGCGGCTTTTCTCCCGGCCAAATTATAACAATAGTTCCTGATCCGGAGCGCTTGGGTGCCGGCATTCATATCTCCTTCGCAAAGCCCTCTCCCCAAAACCACTTCATTGGGCGCAGCCGGCGACTTATCGATACCCCTTGAAAAACCGCCGTCCGGTCTTTTAAATAACGCCAGATTTTTGGAAGTGATCCGCAAAAATTCCAATAAGTCGTCCTTGGGGATATCGGTTAAATGAGGCGCCAAACTTGACAATAAATCAACCGGGTTTCTGACAAAACACATATCGGTCGGAATTTCCGTACGAATACAGTTAAAAATACTTTGATAGATTCGCTCGGGGTTGGGTATGGACTCGTCCACCCGATTATAAAACAAAGCGATTTTAAAAGCTCCCGATAATAACCGGAAAGGGGCTCCTTCACCCCAAAATCCGGTGCTCCCGTCTTGCTTCTCCCTTAAAAAATCCAAGACTTGTTCCAGAAAAGGCCGTCTTTCGCTCTCGGACAATTGGACGAGATAATTACCGCTGACTTGGATCGCGTCCCCGGCCATCCAGGGATCCCGCCAATTAAGATTCTCCAACCAGGTTCGGTATTGCTCCGGATTTTGAAATTGTTCGGGCAGATTATCGATTCCGCGTTCGCCCGGCAAAGGATAAAGCGGTTTACTGCCCAGCGCTGCCAGACAATTTTTGCTGTAAATTACCGCCCGGCCGACCATTCGATAAACCTCGCGCATCTTATTATGCGGATCATAAAAATAACCCGTCCGGGGATCTTGCCTGCTTTGGATGAAGCCAATCAGTTTTTGTTTCACTTCCGGCGGGATTACATCCACCAATCCGGAACTTGACAAGATATAAACCGCTTGAGCCGTTGATTCAATATCCGGTTGAAATTCCGGCGGCCCAATCGAGCTGGGAGCATAATAAAACCCTCCCGTTTCCGGGTCATATTGACCGGCAAACCATTGATAAAAGCCTTCAAGCAATCCGTCGATCTTTTTTAAGGTTTCATCAATCCCGGAAAGAATCTCTTCCAAAGACACTCCCGACCCCTCCGTCTCAAAGCCTAAATATGCAGGTATTCGCTGAAATTTTTCTACATTTAACCGCTAATACCTTGTTAAATTATGATGACATTTCAACGCCACGGCTGTTGCCCATACCTTTAAATACCAATTGAAAACGAAAAAAAGGGGAGACTTTCATTTCTCCCCCTTTTAACTCAGCTAGACAAATTATAACCCTACTTCTTCACCCATTTCGCCCGCCATTCCGGATATTCCTTTGCAAGCAATATAGCGGGCCTATTGGTATACCACTGATAATTGATCCTGCGTTCATGCTCGATCTCGGCCAAACTATATTTCTTGACGCCGTCCCGGCCGCAGAAAAACGGTTTGTTGGTGCCGATCTCATAGAAACGGGCCCAAATCGGAGGAGCGGCCGGATCTGCGATTACCACCCGGTCAAATCCGTCCGGTAATGAAGGATCGGGTTTATCGATCACTTTGATCCCGGTAATTTTAACCGACTCCAGCCAAGCCACCGCCGCTTCGACAGCTGCGATAATCTCCGGACTAGGTTTGTCGATGCTCATTAAGAACCGGATAATTCCCACGCTTTCCTGACCGCTGATCGACGGCAATTCGTAGCTCCGTGCGGCAGCCGGGGCCAGGGTGTTCTGATCATGCTGGGCGCACCAGGCGGTTAGTTTCCCGTTAACCCGGATTTGAGATTTAAGGATACAATCAATCCCCTTGGCAACCGCTTGGTTGGCTTTAGCTTTACGATCTTTATCCACGAAAGCGTATTCCGGATTGGTCCCGCCGATTTCCCGCAACAGTTCCATCACCCGTACCATGGCCTCATCATTGTAAGTGATCCGCATGTGATACTCCAGATTTCCTTTCGGGTAATACTGAGGCCAACCGCCGTTCGGATATTGCGCCTTTAGTAAGAAGTCAATTCCTTTGAGACAGCCTTCTTTAAAGCGTTCGATTTTGGTAGCGTTGTATACTTTGGCCAAATATTTGATCTGATCGGTAGTCGCGTCGTTATCGATGGTGGAATCATTGAGATTTTTCTTTTCGACGAGCAACACCGCTTTGTTCTTTTCGGTTAACTCCTGAGCCATATCGATATCCTTAAACCAGCCGCCGGTGTCGCGTTGGTAGAAAAGCACGTTATCCGCGATCCGGATCGCTTCTTTGCTGGAATACCATTCCGGCAGTTGGCCCAAGCAGGCTTTCCATGTAATCGGAACGGTGACGGCCGGCGCCGTCAAAGGCTTGGCAGGCGCTTTCGGACCTTTTTGCCCCTTAACGATTACAATATATTGAGTCGCTCCGGCGCTGCCCCCGTTTTCACCCAAAGTTACCACGGAATTGGCGGGAAAACTTTTTTCGAAGATACTGTAGGTCACTTTGGGGGATGTTTGATTATCGGTGAGGTCGTCCCCGGTATCTTTCCAATCGGCCATCCAAGCCGGTTTAACCACGATCCGGTCGTCGTGAGCTATGTATACGGTAGCGTCTTCTTTTACTTTAAAGGTAGCCATTACTTTGCCGGAGAAACGCTTCGAGTCACAACCGGTCCTGATCCAATCATACCCGGCATATTTATCCGGCATGGAAGCGATTAAATAATAACGATCCCCGAACATCTGCTCATTGACTTGAATATTTGTGCGAACCGACCAATAGCGACTTCTCTCGGTATCATACAATGTCAGATCCTCGATTAGATCCGATTCTCCCGAGGCTATTTTAACGGGCTGAGCCGCGGATTGAGCCGCCGGTTCCTCCTCCGTCTCGAAAATCCCCGGGTCCTCCATGTAGGATTTATCGGCTTCATAAACTTGAATATTGTCGAGATAATGCCCTTTACTGCTGCTGCCCGGAGTATAGGAATCAATGGCGCCGATCTCTTTCACCGGTTTCAAAAAAGGAATTTTTTCCGCTCTTAAAACGCCGTTGACGTAAATATTGGCGACTTGATTTTCGAGATCGGTTACGATCCTGAATCGATACCACTTGTTTTTCTCATAGGAGTCAAAGTTGACAAATTTACCGTCGGAAGTCCGGTATGCCAATTTAGCGCCGGATCTTGTTTCAACGTGAACCGCCGCATTGGCCTTGTCCGGATCTTTAAGGCACTCCGTATCGGTAATCCGGATTACTTTGGCGGTGCTCCCCAAGTCCGGTTGCATGAAAGAAACTTCAACGACCAAAATTCCACTGTTGCGCTTGGTTTTGCTATACGGTTTGAACCGCTTAATAATTCTGATATTGCTGGTTCCCGGATCGAATAAATAAACAGCTTTGTAATACGGCTCCGGTAGTTCAGCAATCTCAACACTGCCGGCGGTTTCCTCGATTTCATACCCCGGCGGTTTTGAACCGACCGGTAAAGAGTTGAAGTTATCCTCCACCAACATATTAACGGCGGCTTCCGAAAACACACCGCTGAAGATTAAAATCGTCAGGATGATTAGGCAACTCCATCTTAACCGGTTAAAGTTTCCCTGCTTCTTTCTGAACAAAGCAATACCCCCTTTTTTTGGACATGGCCATACTTCTATTATTTATTATAAGTTTTTTCCCCAAAAAAAGAAATAGTTAATACCAATTTTAAAGTTAACATTACCTTGATCACAATTTTTATGGATATTAACAAACCCCGGGCCGATTGCGAAAAGATGTCTATTTGAGGTGACAAGGATTTTAAAATATTTTACAGAATAATGAATTGAATAGGCTTTAAAGGTGGGTATTATGAAACTAATCAGTAAACTCAACCTTTTTTTTGGAATAATTTTAATAGTTTTAATGATTTCAGTTTTTATTTTCACCGATCATTTTTTCCAAAAAGAACTGGAACGCCAAGTAGAAAAATCTTTACAAGTGACTTATCAGAGTTTTAAGATTACCCTCGATAATATCATTAATGAACAAGTAACCCGTTCCCTTATTCAAACCAAACGCGATATCATCGGTTTAACCACCCGCGATCGGCTAAAAGCGGTGCTTAACTATTACTTAAAACTTACCGCCAAAGATTACCATCTTGGTTTAATTGAAATTTTGGATCCGGACGGCGTTTTACTGGCCGATAACAATACGGCTTATGAGGAAATCGCCGTCAAGGTTCCTTTTAAAAAGCCGCCTTTATCGAGCAGTGAGTCTTATTTATCCCGGCGTGGCGAAAAAGTATATTTGATAACGACTTCACCAATTATCTTCAATAATCAGCCGGTCGGCTATTTAAATCTGGGAACCTTGGTTGACTCCGAGCTGATTTCCTATTTTTCATCAGTATTAAATAACAGTATCTTGTTATTTATCGATCATCAAATCATGGGCAACATCGCTCCGGTTCCTTTTTCCGAACGGATTGAGAATTTTCTCGCCGCGATACCGAACCGGACAATTTTTGTCCCAGGAAATAAACTAGGCATTAAAAACTACGACTATATATTTTTCCCACTCCCAAGCGACGCCAGTTTTAAAGCGATCGGCGGCATCGCCCGCAGCCGCAACGAAATACTAGAAGCTTTATTCCGGCAGAAATTTTTCCTGTCGGCGTTGATCGGGTTTAGTTTGATTTTCGGCTTTATCGGCGTCAATCTTTTGGCCAGAAACATCAAAAAATCTATTTTCGGCATGGAACCGAAACAAATCGCTTCCCTGCTTGAACAAAACACAACAATTTTGCAATCGACTTTTGAAGGAATTATTGCCTTGGACCAAGAAGGATCAATTACCTTAATCAACAAACAAGCCCAAAAAATCCTCCCTACCGACATCGAAATGGCCGGTCAACCGGTGGAAACTTTTTTTAAAGGCCTTAACACCAAAAAAGTTCTTGAAACCGGGGAGGCGATTTTCAATCAACAGCAAGTAATTGGTGAAAGTATAATAGTTTATAACTGCGTGCCGATTAAAACTAAAAACGGAATTCTCGGCGCGGTGATCACCCTCCGGGATTTGACCGAGTTCCAAAAAGTCGCCGAAGAATTGGTTGAGGTTAAAAATTACACTCAAGCTCTGCGTTCCCAAGCCCACGAATTTTTAAACAAACTCCAATCATTATCAGGTTTAATTCAACTCGGTAAATATGAAACCGCCCTGGCGCTTTTACATGAAACCACCGCCGCGCAACAAGATCTAATATCGTTTTTGGCTAACGCCTTCTCCACCTCGGCAGTCTCAGGAATTTTGCTGGGCAAGTATAATCGCGCCCGGGAACTCAACATCAAATTCGAGATCAACCGTTCCAGCCGGATACCTCAAAAAGTAAAAATTCCCGACAATGAACTGGTATGTATTGTCGGCAATCTGATTGAAAACGCATTTGAAGCCCTCCGCGCCAGTAATCAACCCTCAAAAGAGGTTTGGGTTAAAATCTTTCCCAAAGGCGGTTATTTGAAAATCGCGGTCGCGGACAACGGCCCCGGGATACCGCCGACTATTAGAAAGCAGATCTTCGAACGAGGTTTTACCACTAAACAGGGGAATAACAAAGGCATCGGACTTAATTTGGTAAGACAATCAGTCGAGCATTTACACGGAACAATTCGCTTCCGCAGCCATAAAAAAACTCTGTTTTTAGTGAAAATTCCATTAAGAAAAGAGGGTGAGCAAGCTGGCTAAGATTAAATTGTTAATTGTAGAAGATGATCCGATGGTGGTGGATATCAGTAAGGAATTTATTAAAGAAGCGCCTGACTTTCAAGTAATTGGGACAGCGAAAAACGGAACGGAAGCCGTCGAGCAAACCAGGGAATTGGAACCCGATATCATTTTGCTGGATAACTGTTTGCCTGATTTCAACGGAATTAAGGTTATTGAAAAAATTCGCGCTTTTAATAAAAAGGTGGATTTTATTATGGTTACGGCGGTTAAAGACGTCCCGGTCGTTCAAGAATGTTTCCGGCTGGGAATTAGGGATTACCTGATTAAACCTTTTTTGAAACAACGTTTGCTCCAAGCTTTGCATAATTATAAATGTTTTAGGGATACCCTCAACCAACCCGAAATCTCTCAATCCGATTTGGACCGCTTATCCGCTTCCACGGGCAATAATGACGATTACCCCCAAAAAGGGTTTAGTCAAATCACTGAAAAGAAGATTATCGAGATTTTAAAAGAAAAAAAACAAGGCGTCACCTCTGATGATATCGCCGCCGAAGTAGGCGTCTCCACGGTATCCGCCCGGAGATATTTGAAGCTGCTCCAAGATAAAAATATGGTCGGCTATGACTTGATCTACGGCAAACAAGGCCGGCCGACTTATATCTATTATATGATAAAAGACAATTAAGTCCCCACCCTGCTAATCGGGTATATTAAACTATTTTTCTAATAGGTCCGGGGATTCTTGTCTAAACCGCTGTTTAATTTTTTAATTTTATTGATAACCGATTCGAATTCTCGGGCGTTTTGTTGATAAAAATTTTCCAACCCGACTCTAAATGCCGCTTCATCGACTTCATTGAATTTACAACCCGACTTTTCCAACTCTTCTCTACTTTTGACTTCAAATTCGGACCAAAGCAAGCGTTGATAAGGAACCGACTCTTTGGCCGCTTTCATTAGAATTTCCCGGTCCGACAGCGCCAGTTTTAACCAATTTTTTTTGGAAATCAACAAAATTTCCGGGATGGAAGTGTGTTTGTCAAAGGAATAATAGCGGGCCACCTTGTAATGGCCTGAAGTTAAATAACTGGGAATGTTATTCTCGGCGCCGTCAATTACCCCGGCGGCCAATGCAGGGTAAACCTCATTATAATCTATCGGAACGGGGGAAGCCCCAAAATATTCGACCAACCGAAACATGATTTGATTAGGCTGCACCCGGATTTTTAAACCTCGTAAATCCTCAGGCCGGTAAATCGGGCGCTTTGAATTATAAAAACTACGATGCCCCGCTTCCTGAAAACAGAGTCCGATTAAATCGTATTTAGCAAGACTTTTCAATAAATCGTCCCCGATGGAGCCTTCTAATATTCTCCATTTATGCGCTTCATCATTATAAATATAGGGCAAAATTAAAACGCCCAGTTCCGGATTGACTTCCGCCACTTGGGACAAACTTACCCTCCCCATATCCAGAGCGCCTAGTCGCAACATTTCGACTACCGACGCTTCCGAACCCAAACTGCCTTCCGGATAGACTACGATCTCAATCCGTCCGTTGGTCTTTTCCTTAACCATTCTAGCCATGTATAATACGCCTTCAATGGTTGGATATCCGAGAGCGTGCACGTCGGCGCAGCGTAATATTAGTTTGCTCTGTTGGGCGGTTAATAAGTTTTCTCCTGGAATCAATATCAAACTGCTCAGCAGGACAATCCAGAGTAATTTCCGTTGCAAAATCCACCCCTCCGGCGTTGTTTTTTTTATGTTTTAAATGCTTCTTATTTTTAAAAATAGGGTTTTTAAGAGCCGCCGTAATATTATATTAACATCATTTTAAGCATATATTTACAATTATCATTGTATCACAGAATTCTCTTAAAACCAATTTTGAAACAAAAGGGAGAAGGAGGTTATAGTTTTGACTTCAAAAAAACCCCCGGTTTCCAAGATCCCCCCGATGCGTCTCAGTCCGTTTCTTCCGGTCGGCAAATTTTTAAGAACGTCGCTCGGAGTATTGGAGCGCATTACCGAAACCATCGGCGCGATCTTGCTCGCCGCAATGACTTTACTCATTTTCTTGCAGGTTATTATCCGTTTTAAAGTAATCAGAAGCACCATACCATGGACGGAGGAAATCGCCCTGATGTTTTTGGTCTGGTTCGGCTTGACCGGCGCGGCGATAGGTATCAGGAAGGGGACTCATATTGGGGTTGAATTCCTCTTTGCCCTCTTCGGTCCGAAAACCAAAAAAGTAGTGAATATATTCATCGGGTTATTGATAATCCTGTTCTCGGTCTTCTTACTGATTGAAGGCATCGCTTTAGTTCAAGGGACGATTGATGTATTCTTATCCGCTTCTTTACTCTCCCGCGGACTCTGTGTTTATTTGGCGGTCCCAATATCCGCCGTATTAATGTTGTTATACTCGATAGAATTCATCATTAACCAGTTCACCACGGGAGGTAATAATAATGACGTATGATCCGATTGCCATCGGCATTCTCTTAGGGACTTTCGCTGTTTTAATTCTCATTCGGACTCCGATCGCTTTTTCGCTCGGTATCGCTTCGATCGCGACCGCTTTATACTTGAAACTTCCGTTGCTAATCGTAGCGCAACGAATGGTGGCGGGAATGGAATCCATCTCCCTGATCGCGATTCCCTTCTTTATTCTGGCCGGACAAATTATGAGCGAAGGCCGGATCGCCGAACGCCTAATCAACCTGGCGAGCCTCTTTGTAGGCCGGATCCGGGGAGGTCTGGCCATGATCAATTGCATTGACAGCATGTTTTTCGGCGGCATCTCCGGTTCGGCGGTAGCCGATGTCTCCAGTCTCGGCAGCTTAATGATTCCGGCGATGCAAAAAAAAGGGTATAGCAAGGATTTTGCAATCGCTCTAACGGTTACCACCGCGGTCCAGGCGGTCTTAATCCCCCCCAGTCATAATATGATTATTTACTCTTTGGCGTCGGGCGGAGTTTCCGTCGGAAAACTGTTTTTAGCCGGAGCGCTACCCGGAATCCTGATGGGCCTTTCCTTAATGGTTGTAAGTTATGTATTGGCCGTTAAATACAATTTTCCGCGCGAAGAATGGAAAGGATTTCGCAATGCTCTCCGCGTCATCTTGGACGGGTTTCTCTCGGTTGGGGTCGCGATTTTGATCATGGGCGGAATTTTGAGCGGCGTCTTTACCGCTTCCGAATCCTCGGCTATCGCGGTTATATATGCTTTTATCCTGACCTTTATCGTCTACCGGGATCTTAAGTTTCGGGAATTGCTCCGGGTCCTTAAAAATGCGTTGATAACGGTGTCGATGGTCTTTCTGCTGATCGCTACCTCCAACGCCTTCGCCTGGCTGATGACTGTCCTCCAGGTTCCACGGGCGATGGCGGATTGGATGTTATCAATCTCGCAAAATAAATACGTGATCCTTACTTTAATAAATATTATCCTGCTGTTTACCGGGATGATTATGGATATGGCGCCGGCGATAGTGCTTTGCACTCCGATCCTCCTGCCGGTAGCGATGCGAGTTGGAGTCGACCCCGTCCATTTCGGCGTCATCTTAATGTTCAATCTGGGGATCGGCCTTTGTACTCCACCGGTCGGCAGCGCTCTTTTCGTCGGTTGCGCCGTGGGAAAAGCCAAGCTCGAAGAGGTCTTCAAATCCCTGATGGTCTGTTATATTCCAATGCTGGTTATTCTCTTTTTGGTTACCTTCATTCCGGATATTGCCATGTGGCTCCCGAATTTACTTATGAAATAATCCCAACCAGCCAACAAATCGCGAAGGAGGTGGATTTGAAAAACAATTTTAAGTGGCTAATCTCTGGTATTTGATTAAATAATTAGAAGGAGGTTGCTGTTTATGAGAAGTCGTAAAATCGGATTACTGCTTTTAATCCTGATCATGATCGTTGTCACTTGTTCCGGCGCCCAACTGATGGCCGCCACGAAAGTCTGTAAGCTGGCTGAAGTCCATCCACCCGACTATCCTACCGCTAAAGGCGATTCCAAATTCGCGGAATTGGTTGAAAAGTATACTAACGGCAGATATAAAATCCAATGCTTCTTCAATAGCCAATTGGGTTCCGAAAATGACGTGGTTGAACAGGCCAAACTCGGTGTAATCGAATTTACCCGGGTTTCCATCGCACCGGTGGTAACCGTTTACCCTGAAATCGGCGTCTTTACCATGCCGTTTATCTTCACCTCCCAAGAGCACCAATGGAAAGTTTTAAACGGCCCCATCGGCCAACACTTTTTAGATCAATGCGTAAAAGCCAACCTGATCGGTTTGGGTTATTTTGAAGCCGGCGCCCGTCATTTCTATGCCAATAAACCGCTCGACAACCTTGCCAGCCTTAAGGGTCTAAAAATCAGGGTACAACCGAGTCCGGTTCCGGTGACGATGGTTAAATTACTTGGCGCTATCCCGACCCCAATCGCTTACGGCGAAGTATATAGCGCCCTCCAAACCGGAGTGGTTGACGGCGCTGAAAATAACTATCCGAGTTGGGTTACGCAAAATCACTGTGAAGTCGCCAAATACCTAATTCAAGACGCTCATTTACGCCAACCGGAAATCATGCTGGCCAGTAAAAAATTCTGGGATACATTGAGCAAAGCCGATCAAGCCGCTATAAGACGAGCGATGAAAGAAGCAACCGAGTATCAGATCAAGGAATGGAATAACCATGAGTTTGAAGCCCTGGAACAAGCCAAGGCTAGAGGTTGCATCGTAAAACCCGCCAATATCGCCGAATTCCAGGCGGCTATGGCTCCGATCTACGATATGCCGGAGTACAAGATTTATAAGGAATGGATCGAGAAAATCAAAGCAACCAAATAAGTTAAATCAAAACATTTAAACCCCTGCGGGGCTAGGTATAACTCGAAGATTAACCCAGCCCCATTAAAGGGGTTTGAGAAAGCTTATATAAACCCTGCCGATCCTTTTAGTGCTCGGTAGAAAAAGGGCATCCGTTGGAATCTCTTTTTGCAACGACCCTTTTTTCTTAAGCCCGTTCCTTTAACATCTCATAAAATTGCATGTTTTTAACTTTGATGTGAGTCCCCTTAATCCCCAACGACCGGGACTCTACTACTCCCGCGCTCTCCAGTTTGCGCATGGCGTTGACGATCACCGAACGGGAAACCCCGATCCGGTCCGCGATTTTACTGGCGACTAAAAATCCTTCAGTCCCGTTTAAAGCCTTGAAAACATTACTGATCGCTTTCAATTCCGAAAAGGAAAGCGAATCCAAAACCATTTTCGCGGCGTCGCCCCGCTCCTGTTCCGGAACGGTGAGGAAAGCGTTGTTTTCATATAAGTAAACACTGGTCACCAGAGCGGATATTTCGGCCATGATTAACTGCTCTTCGGTAAACTTTTCTTCCGGCTTGGCCAATAACAACCACGCCGAAGTGGTCCGGTTATTGCGGACCGGAATTATCGTCATCATTAAATTTGAGCGAGCGCAATAATCTTCATGAAAAAAACAACTCTCCACCGGAATGTTGGCCGCGGTTTGAAAAGTGAAACCAAGCCGCTGTTTCAATTCGGGTTTTAAGCGATCAACCTTTTGCGAACTCTTAACACAATCATTGCCGTTCGGCAGAGCCATCGCCATGATTTCACCCTGAGAACCAATCAAATAACCGTTGCAGCCGATGATACTTGTAATAGCCTCAACTACCCGGTCGATCCCGACGTTTTCCTTTTTTAAAACACTTTCCAATTGATAAATGTTTGATAACAACGACATTCTATCCTTCTCCCACCTTTTTAAATAAATTTTCGGATTGCGCTATGCCCGGGGATGACTCTTTAAATAAATCGAGCGAATTCTTTCCTTGGTTACATGAGTGTATATTTGAGTACTAGATATATCCACATGTCCCAATAGTTCCTGGACCACCCTTAAATCCGCTCCGTTTTCCAATAAATGAGTGGCAAAGGTATGACGAAACGTATGGGGACTGATTTTACGCCGGATCGAAACCAGCCGGAGATACTTTGAGACAATTCTTTGAATACCGCGTCCGCTCAACCTGGTCCCGCGATAATTTAGAAAAACGTTATTCTGAAATCCAATTTTAGAGTTCGCTTTAGCCGCCAAAGCCGGTCTCACTTCCCGTAGATAACGGAGTAAAGCGCGCCGGGCAGCCCCCCCCAAAGGCACGATTCTTTCTTTGGAACCCTTCCCGAAGACCCTAAGGTAGCCGCGGCTCAGATCCAAGTCGTCCATTCGAAGCGCGACAAGCTCTTGCAGCCGCAGTCCGCTGGAGTATAAAACCTCCAAAATTGCCCGATCTCTGATCCCTAAATCGCTTGAAGGATCAGGCATCTCTAAGAAAGCCTCGACTTCCTCGGGATACATAAATTCAGGTAAACGTTTTTCACGCCGGGGAGAAGAAACTCCCAGTAACGGATTTTCTTCCAAATAACCTTGCCGGCAAAGAAATTTAAAAAAAGTACGCAAACAGGCAAGTTTACGAGTAATCGAAGACTTGGCAAACGAGGCTTGTTTTAAACCGGCCAAAAAGCGCCGCAGCACGATATGGTCTACTGCTTCCGGTTTATCGATTCCCTGTTCCGCCAGAAAATGGAGAAATTGCCGCAAATCAAGACCGTAACTTTCGAGAGTGCACGCTGAGTAACGGTTCCCTACCCGAAGGTGGGTTAAAAATTCATCAACCAAGTTCTCCAGCATTTTTCTCCCATCCTAATTTATGATATCATAAATCATAGATAATAACAATAAAAACGATTTTTTGCAAAATGCTTAATTAATCATTTTTATCAGTTTATTTAAATGATCGAGGGACCGCTCCGCTATTTTCCGGCGGCGTTCTTGCTTCCCCCTTGGCTTGTCCGCTAACTCGGGAAATAAACCGAAATTGATATTCATTGGTTGGAAATACTTGGGGTCGGCCCGGATAATATAGTTGATCAAGGCGCCAAGCGCGGTTTCGGGCGGAAATGCGATCGGCTCCCGGCCGTTAACGAACCGCGCGCAATTAATCCCGGCGATTAAACCGGCGGCGGCCGATTCGACATATCCTTCCACTCCGATTAGCTGTCCCGCCAAAAAAAGATCGCTTCTCTTTTTAGTCTGCAAGGTCTCCCTCAAAATCACCGGCGCGTTAAGATAAGTATTACGGTGCATTACGCCCAGTCGAACAAATTCCGCATTCTCAAGACCGGGAATCAGTTGAAAGACCCGTTTCTGTTCTCCCCATTTTAAATGGGTTTGAAAACCGACCAAATTATATAAACGGCCTTCCCGATCCTCCGGTCTAAGCTGGACTACGGCATAAGGACGTTTCCCGGTACGCGGATCGATAATGCCGACCGGCTTCATCGGCCCGTAACGAAGCGTATCCCTGCCCCGTTTCGCCAACACTTCCACCGGCATACAGCCTTCAAAAAAAATCGCCCGTTCCTCGGGAAGATGGCTTTCAGCCACTTCCGCGGCGCTTAGTTCCTTCCAAAACAATTCGTATTCTTCTTTGGTAAACGGACAGTTAAGATATTCTCCCTCCCCCTTGCCGTAGCGGGAAGCCGGAAAAACCTTATCATAATCGATGGATTCAGCGGTGATGATCGGAGCAGCGGCGTCATAAAAATAGAAATATTCCTCCCCGGTAAACCGTTGCAGCGCGGCTCCAAAAGCATCCGACGTCAAAGGACCGGTGGCGATAATCGCCGGACCTTCCGGAATCGTGTCGACTTCTTCCCGCGCCGGTTCAACCAAGGGATGATTTTGAAGCGTATCCGTCAGTAATCTTGAAAATCGTTGCCGGTCGACCGCCAATGCTCCGCCGGCGGGGATCGCGGTTAAATCGGCGGCTTTGATCGTCAGTGAATCCAACCGCCGCATCTCTTCTTTTAACAGGCCGACGGCATTTTCCAAAGCCGCGCCCCGAAAGGAATTGCTGCAAACCAACTCCCCAAAATCCCCGGTATGATGGGCCGGCGTCATTTTAAAAGGCCGCATTTCATAGATTCTTACCGGAATGCCGCGTTTCACCAACTGCCAAGCAGCCTCCGTCCCGGCCAAACCGGCGCCGACCACGGTTACTTTCATAAATTCTCACCCGCATCGGTGGTAATCGGTAAACCTTCGCTCAGCACGCTTTTTTCTCTTCCTAACATTCTGTAATTCGTATTTTTGAGGCTAGCGTTCAAAAATAGTTTAAATTTATGTTTCGTTAAGTTTCTCGGCAAAACCGCAACCTTCCTTGAGACATACCGCTTTTTTATCAAGATTGCCGCCTTTAACCGTCATCATCGAACCGCAACGCGGGCAACCCTTTTGATAAGGCCGCTCCCAACTGAGAAAATCGCATTCCGGGTAGCGGTTGCAACCATAAAAAACCCGTCCTTTTTTGGATTTACGTTCCACAATTTCATCATTGCCGCATTTGGGGCATTTGACATTCCAGGTTTTGCGAATGGCCTTAGTGTTCTTACACTCCGGATAACCGGGGCAGGCTAAAAACCTGCCGAAACGCCCATATTTATAAACCATCATCCGGCCGCACTTGTCACAGCGGACATCGCTTTCCTCCGGCGGAACCTCCACTTTTGCCAAGCTTTCCTTGGCTTCCTGCACTTCCTGATTGAAAGTTTGATAAAATTTTTCCAAAACTTTAACCCAATCGATCTCGCCGTCTTCGATCTTATCAAGCAATTCTTCTAATTCCGCGGTAAAGTCATAGTCGATGATCTTCGCGAATTTATCCTTTAAAAGTTCAACCACAATTTGACCCAATTCGGTGGGCCGCAGTTTCTTTTCTTCGATCACCACATAATTCCGCTTCACAATAGTGTCGATGGTTGGAGCATAAGTACTGGGACGACCGATTCCTTTCTCTTCCAATGTTTTAATCAGCGACGCTTCCGTATAGCGAGGCGGGGGTTGAGTGAAGTGTTGTTTCAAATCAAATTTAACCAGTTTAACGGTGGTTCCCTCGATTAATTCCGGCAGCCGCTCTTCTTGTTCTTGACCGTCATCGTCCCTACCCTCCTGATAAACTTCTAAAAAACCGGAAAACTTCAAAGTATTGCCGTTGGCGCGTAAAATACTTTCTCCGCCTTTGATATCCGCCACTACCGTATCATAGACGGCCGGACGCATTTGACTGGCAATAAAGCGGGACCAGATTAATTGATAAAGACGGTATTGATCACGGGTTAGATAGGCTTTAACCGCACCGGGATGGCGCGCAATCGAGGTGGGCCTTATGGCTTCATGGGCTTCCTGGGCTGAAGTGGTCTTGGTCTTATATACCGGAGGTTTGTCGGGGACGAATTTTTCCCCGTACCGTTCGGCGATGACCTTCCTGGCTTCCGCTTGAGCCTCGAAGGCCACTCTAACCGAATCGGTTCTAATATAAGTAATCAGGCCTTCGGGGCCTTCGGTTCCCAAATCCAAGCCTTCATATAGTTGTTGAGCGATCATCATCGTTTTGCGGGCGCCGAACCCCAGTTTACGGCCGGCTTCTTGTTGTAAACTACTGGTGTTAAAAGGCGGCGCCGGAGCGCGCAGCTTTTCCTTTTTCTTGACTGAGGCCACCGTAAAGATTTGATCTTTCAAATCGGCCTCGATCTTTTTAGCCTGACCCTCGTTGGCGATCGACACTTTTTTCCCGGCAATCGATAACAGTTTGGCTTGGAAAAATTCTTGAGCGGAATTTTCAAATAAACCGGTGATGCTCCAATACTCCTCGGGGACGAATTCTTTAATCTCCCGCTCTCTTTCACAGATCAGTCTTAAAGCCACCGACTGGACTCTGCCGGCGCTTAAACCACGGCGTACTTTATTCCACAGTAAAGGGCTTAACTCATAGCCGACGATTCGATCCAGGATCCGGCGGGCTTGTTGGGCGTTAACTCGGTTCATGTCGATATCACGGGGGTGTTTTAAAGATTCCTCAACCGCTCGTTTCGTGATCTCGGTAAATTCGATTCGCTTCAAATACTTGGAGCCGAGATTTAAAACATTGGCAAGATGCCATGAAATAGCCTCTCCTTCCCGATCCGGGTCGGTTGCCAAATAGACGGCGTCGGCCTTATCGGCTGAGTTCTTCAGCTCGTTGATTAATTTAGCCTTACCCCTAATTTTAATGTATTTAGGTTTAAACCCGTTCTTAATATCGACGCCGTATTGGCTTTTGGGCAAATCGACAATATGTCCCATCGAGGCTTTAACGGTAAATTTTTTTCCCAGATATTTTTCAATGGTTTTTGCTTTAGCGGGTGATTCGACAATTACCAAAGATTTCGCCACGCTATACCTCCGTTCCCGATATTATCGTTCTTCGCCGCTCGCTACTCATCGTCCGAATATAACTCGGCAGCCGCCGTCGCCCCCTCAATAAGATGGAATGTACGGCAAGCCGGAGCGAACGACCACTTTATAAAAAAAGGGTTAATAATTAACCCTCTTAGAATGATAACAGAAAAGCTTTCATTTGTCGATCCTTGTCGCCAAACGGCCTAATAAATCCGGCTCCGATTTCGGACGGCGTTAATAATCTAATTTAAAAGAAAATAAGGTCCGTTCTCCAACGGGTACTGGATGATCATCAATAATCGTTCCTCATCGTTGATCACTTTATGCAAAATCGCTTCCAACTCTTTGACGCCGACTTCATCCGTTTCGCTTTGCAAGGCTTCGACAATTACCTGCTCTAATTCTTCCGGAGTAAGCAGGGAAGAATAAAGCAACCGGAAAATTTCTCCCTGACAGGCAAGGCTGAGTTTTTTTTTCTCAACCGGGCTCAAGACCCGATATCCGGATTGAGCATTATCCAAATAGTTGGGACGGCGTATTTTTAAGTCGCAATAATCAGGAATCAGGCACATTAGATTGAAAGCCTCCCTATTTCTCCTCGGCGCAACCCAACCGAACCGGTTCGTTGATCAATATTTGAGCGGAATCCGACCGGCTATTATGCTTGGCTAAGTATTGCCGAATTAAGTAATTAACGATTTCCACCACCCGCTCCATCTTTTGATCACTTTAATCTTAACCATGGTTGACACTTACTTCTTCGGCAGGTTCGATCATTACCTTTATAAAAAATGGTTTCCAGTCTTACCATTTCAAGGACTTGAATCTTGAATTACTGAATTGAAGGGAAAATCAATCCCGAAAAAGCCGCGCCTCGCTTGTCAGCATAGATGAGACGTAGTTATTTAACACGAATATACAATTGTCCGGGGTAACGCTTTACCAACCCGCGCAATTCCAGTTGGGTTAATATCGAATTAACCTGCGCCGGCGCCAAGGACGCCCTTCTCAAAATATGATCGATATGAAGGGGTTCCCGGGTCATTACCGCCATTACTTTCTGTTCCAATTCATTCAATTCAAGACCGGCCGCGGTTTGGATATCGGTCTGCGACAAATGTGGAATCGACAATTCGGCTAAGATATCCCGGTAATTTTCAACCAGCTTCGCGCCCTGACGGATTAGTTTATGCGGCCCTTTACTACGATCATTCTCGATATTACCGGGAACCGCGAAAACATCCCGGCCTTGTTCCAAGGCAAAACCGGCAGTAATCAACGAACCGCTGTCCTGAGCGGCCTCCACCACCACCACGCCCAAACTAAGGCCGCTGATAATCCGGTTGCGCGCTGGAAAATTCTTGCCATACGGCTTGGTTCCCAAAGGAAATTCGGAGATCACGATTCCTTGACCGGCGATTCTCTCCATTAATGCTTCATTCTCAATCGGATACGGCATGTCCAGACCGCTGCCTAAGACCGCGATCGTCCTGCCGTTTGCCTCGAGGGCGCCCCGGTGAGCTTCGGAATCAATCCCCCTGGCCATCCCGCTGACGATCGTCAAACCTTGAAAAGATAATTGGGAGGCGAGATCTTTCGCAGTTAAAGCGCCTGTCGGCGTAGGATTACGGGTTCCCACAATCGCGATCGCCATATCGTCCCCATATTCAAAATTCCCCCAACCGTATAATACCGGGGGCGGATCGGAAATCCGTTTTAGGGCCGCGGGATAATCGGAATCATGAATACAATAAATCCGGAAGCCGAAGTGCTCCACTTTTTTTAGTTCCAATTCCGGGTCCCAGTCGGTCAAGGCGGTTTTATATCCAGCCACCGCTTTGGAACCAATCAACGGTTCCAGTTTGGTTTCTCCCGCCAACCAAGCGTCTTTCATGCTGCCGAACTCCTCAAGCAGCTTGTAAAATCTATATGGCCCGATTCCGGGAACATAATTCCACCACAACCAATATTTTAACTCTTCCGCTTGCATACCAACACCTCCCATCCGTATTATTCGAGCCAAAAAATCCCATTCCTGCTTGATAAATAAGTTGATCCAATTCCTAAGCTATTCGGCGAAACAGAGCAACCGCTAAATTATACCTTTGCCTACGACTGATAAGGGCAAACCCTTAGATTGCTCCATCCGGATGGTAATACGTTGATATTTTTTTGTTTAAGCTTACTATACTTGCCAGCATGAGCGAAGTTTTTTCAAGAGATAATAGCTTTAACCGGTAAAACAATTCGCGGAGTTAATAATAGAGGTGCTTTAAAGTGAACCGGACCGAAATCGATCATGTTTACCTCTGCCCCCGTTGCGGCGTGGATACGCTTCATTACGTTAAAAACCGCAACCGGGATCTGGTTGGAATTATTTGCTCCCACTGCAACACGCCTTCTTTGGTTAAAAAAGAAATTTTAACCTACCATCAGCTAAAATGGGAGGATGAATTACGCCAGATTTTAAATAATCTTGAAAACCCCTTTGATGAAAATTAACACTCAGATCTCCATGATAATCGGTAAAATCATGGGGCGTCTTTTCATTCTTTCATAAAGATGTTTGCCGAGGATTTCCTTGATCTGGTTTTTGGTAGCGGCCCAATCCGAATATTCCGGATTACGCTCCAAGGCACTGCGAACTTTTCTTCTGGCTTCCTCGATCAGAGCCTCCGACTCCCTCACATAAACAAAGCCCCGGGATACGATATCCGGTCCGGCCGCGATGCGACCGGTTTCCTTGTCGATAGTCACCACCACGATTAAAATCCCGTCTTGGGATAATTGTTTCCGGTCGCGCAATACAATATTGCCGACATCGCCCACTCCTAAACCGTCGACAAAGACATTCCCCGAAGCGACCTTGCCGGCGACCCGAATTCTTTCTTTAGTAACTTCAATTAGATCCCCGTTCTCACCGATGATTACATTCTCGCTGTCAAGTCCCAAATCCACGGCCAGTCTGGCGTGTTGGACCAAATGCCGGTATTCGCCGTGGATCGGGATGAAGTATTTAGGTTTAATCAAATTAAGCATCAATTTTTGCTCTTCCTGGCTGGCGTGGCCGGAAACATGAATGCCCGAGACCGACTCATAAATAACCCGGGCGCCCTGTTTAAACAAGTAATTGATGGTTCGGGCCACCATTTTTTCATTGCCCGGGATTGCCGAGGCGGAAATTATCACCATGTCGCCGGGAACGATGCTCACTTTTTTATGTTCGGAAGTCGCCATTCGCGTCAAAGCGGACATCGGTTCGCCCTGGCTGCCGGTGGTAATAATTACGATCTGGTTGGCGGGGTAGCGATCGATCTCATCCAAGTCGATAATTATGTCTTCGGGGACCTGTAAATAACCCAATTCAAAAGCGATTGAAGCCACATTGATCATACTGCGACCGCTAAAAGCCACTTTCCGATTGTGTTGTAAAGCGGTATCAATTATTTGTTGAATCCGATGAATATTGGAAGCGAAAGTGGCGACTAAAATCCGCCCCTCGGCTTTTACGAACAGTTCCTCAAAGGTCTTTCCTAATTCCCGTTCCGATGGGGTATATCCCGTTTTTTCCACATTGGTGCTGTCCGACAACAACGCCAATACCCCTTTGTCGCCCAACTCGGCCAGTTTCCGAAAATCGGTAACCTTGCCGTCCACCGGGGTGTGATCAAACTTAAAATCGGCGGTATGAAAAATAATTCCCACCGGAGTGTGCACCGCCAAAGCCACTACATCGGCGATACTGTGATTGACGTGAACAAATTCAACTTTAAAAGCGCCGATTTGGACCTCATCGCCTGCCTGAACGACGTTCATGTCGACGTCTCCGGTCATGTTATGCTCTTCAAATTTGCCCTTGGCCAATCCTAAAGTCAACTTAGTTCCGTAAATCGGCGCCTTGATCTGTTTCAATACATACGGCAAAGCCCCAATATGGTCCTCGTGCCCATGAGTTAAAAAGATCGCTTTCACCTGATCGCGATTTTCCAGTAAATAAGAGATATCGGGAATCACCAGATCGATCCCCAGCATATCTTCGTCCGGAAATACCAAACCGGCGTCGATTACGATGATCTCCTTATTATACTTGACGGCCAGCATATTTTTACCGATCTCCCCTAAGCCTCCGAGGGGAATTAAGAAGACCCGGTCATTCTTTAAATTTGCCAATAAAAAAAACACCCCCTGTTGTGCTTGCATTAAAAAAACTATGTGGCGGGAATTTTTCCGACAGGTTTCCCGAGACCCTTTTTAGAAACATAAATTCCAATGCCGCACTCAATATAATTAATAAAATTATTATATCGAATTTTAGTTAAGTAAACAAGTTTTTTACCAAAGTTTAATTGATTTTAATACCGGAACAGCCAGTGAACCCGCCAATCCGTTTAAAAGAACCATCCGCAACCCGGTTTTAAATATCAGGATTAAATGCCGTAAAATAAAAAAACCAACCCCGCCTTTTTCGATTGAAAAGGTCTGTTTGGCATTAATCTAAAATAATCATCCGGAACTTCGGCTTTTAATAAAGGCGCCGCTTAACGCTCGTGATTAGGCTGCTTGGCGACTAATTGGGCCGCTTCAATAATCATCACCAGGGCATCGGCCCTGACTTGGCGGTCTTCTCGGGACAATTTCGCGAAAATCTCTCCTTCCGGACTAACCGCATATCTCCCTTTTAACTTTGACAAGGCCAGCACAAGCGTATCGGCGCTACAACGCGGGCAACTGCAATACTCAGGGTAACTCTTTTTAAAATCGTTGTAAACTTCGATTACCACATCTTCCATATAATTTTTAAAGCTCTGGTTGTCCATTATCATCACCTCCAATTAAAATTGAGGGTTTACCACATCCCGGTTGGATTTCGGCAGCACCAAAACCTGTCCCTGATTGATTTTGGTCTCATCGGTGATCCCGTTTAAATCCATTAATACTTCCATGGCGACGCCGTAACGTTTCGCGATTCTCCATAACGTTTCGTTAGTCTTTACTACGTAGGTCCGCTCGGCCGGCACCGGGACCACTAAAACGGTATCGACTTTGAGCACATCCGAACCGGTTAATTGGTTACGCTCTAAAATGTTCGCCGGAACCACGCCATACTTCCGCGCGATCCCGAAAACCGTATCCCCTTTTTTAACGGTATACTTTACCTCATAAAAAGAACCGTCCGTACTCCGTACAGGACCCACGGTAACGGCTTCGGACCGTTCAGCGGGTTGATTTTCCGGGACCACGACCGCGTCGAAGATTACCACCGGTTTTTCCGCCTTGGGTTGAGTGATTTCCGCCGGAAGCGTCGCGCCTGGTTCCCCATATTCCGAAACGGAGCCGTCAATAGGGGGTTCGGTCGGTTCGGACCGAGTCGGAACGGTATCATTCGCCGGATTAAGATCCGGTTCGGTTTTCCCGGTCTCACTAGCGGCAGTTTGGTCGCTTTCATCAACCGGTTTGGGAGTGATTAATAAAACTACCCTCGTAGACTGGCTTGAACCCTGCGTAATTCTGTTTTCAAACAAATTTTCCAAGATCGGATATAAATACCCGCTTTCTTTCCGTTTCAATTCGAGAAATTCGTTTCTTTGCATTACTCCGTTGATCAGGACCGTTTCTCCGAAATGCATACCGGTCAAGGAATGAATTCCGCGAATCACGGTTTGTTGATCACCGGCATTGGCTTGAACCAAGGTATTAACTTTAAGTTTTAATCGCCCGCCGCTAACCGTTGGAACCACTGTCAAACGCGTTCCGCTTTCCAATCTTTCATTGAAGGCGTTGTTAGGGTTCGATTTCAATAAGTAGTCGCCAACCAATACCCTGGCCTCTTGATTATTGAAACAGGTCAAACTCGATTTCCCCAATAAAAGACTATTGGCGTTTTCCCGCAACATGTTTAGCTGCTGCCCGCTTAAAAGGACCGCCCCCAATTCGTCGGCTCCCCAATCGATCCCCAGTTGTAACTCACCCAACAACGAATCGGCGACCTCCTCAACCCTAATCTCCAAGTTAACGGATGATTTGGGGCCGTCCATTTGGCTGACCAGTTCCGAAATATTCTGATGCTCCGCAATATTTGCGGTTATCGTCAACTCTTTGGTTTCATAATCTATTTTAACCCGTTCCCGAGGGATCACCGTCTCCAGCTTGTCGACGACAAACATCGGGTCGGCGTTTTTCAAAGTATAAATACGGGTGGACCTGGCTGCGAAATTGCCGTTAATAAAAGCCGAAGTCCCGATCATTAAAGTTGACGCGTCGAGCCAGCGACTGCTATACCCGTATCCCCGGGCCACCGTTCCTACCGCTTCCTTGGCGGTCACTCCATGAATTAAGGTTAACGTCACATCGCCTTGAACTTGTCGATCCAAGACCACGCGAAATCGGCCCATTTCCGCCAAATCTCTAATTACATCCGGCAAGTCGACGTTAATATACTCCAAATCCCGCTCTAAAACGACCTCGTCGGCGGCATGGCCAACCGGACAAAAACAGAAGACTATTATCAAAAAAACCGGCAAAAACTTGAAGAATTTCAAAGAATTTAACCTCCGCTATCAGAAATCTTTAAGGCCTTCCTCATCACTTTTATCGGCGGTTCGATCTCAAACCATAATCGAAAACTTTCGGCCCCCTGGTACAAAAGCAAGGAAAGTCCTGAAAGTGTCGCGCATCCGGCCTTACGGGCCTCCTCAATCAGAGTAGTGACTTCTCCGCTCCGGTAGACTAGATCATAGACAAATATGTTACGCCGTAAAAACCGGCGCGGAACTAAAGATCTCCGGTCCTTCAGCCCTACGGAAGTAGCGTTGATCAGTAAATCAACGGAATCCCAATCCAACTTCTCCATCCGCTCAAGCCCTCCGGTTATTAATTCGAATCCGGTATCTTGGGAGACTTTCCGGTGAAGCCTGACGGCATTTTCTTGATTGCGGTTCAACAGGATGATCGATTTCACACCGGCGGCGATTAAACTGTAAATCACCGCCGTGGCCGAACCGCCTGCCCCCAGTAATAATACATTCTTGCCGGCGACTTCAAATCCGCCTTCCTCTTTCAAGGAATTTACCAAACCGGTTCCATCGGTGCTGGTTCCGTAAAGTTTGCCGTTGCGATTGATAATAGTGTTCACCGAACCACTAAGAGAACTATCGCCGAAGAGCCCATCGAGTTCCCCGATTATTGCCTGCTTATGAGGGATCGTAACATTGGCGCCCTTGAAATTTAAAGCCTTCAGTCCTAAGACGGCGATGCTCAACTGTTCAGGCCGGACCAGGCAGGGAATGTAGACGCAGTTCAGACCCAATGCTTGTAAAGCGGCGTTATGCATCGCCGGCGATAAGGTATGACTGATCGGATCGCCCAACACCGCTAAAAGTTGGGTATCGCCCTTAATCGGTAACTTATCCATTTATATATAATTTCGTTCTGTCTCTTCAAACTCCTTTTTGTTTGCATCATTTATCCGCCGCCGGATTTATGTTTGATCACGCTTGCCGATCAGCGCCGGCCTGATTTCCAAACGAACTCCTTTCGGATACCACAGTTTGAATTCGGTCTCCGATACCCGCGCCGAAACCCAGCCCAAACCGGCGATTGCCAAGTCGGTGTTGGGTTTCAACCGGATCTGCTCCTCTTGCCAACTTAGCTTCGGCGAACATTGCGGACAATCCTTGACTAACCAGGGCGGACCCTTGGCCAAATAATCACTAATTTTAACGCCGGCGGTCCGGTGAAACTCCAACCTGCCCGGGACAAAGCTGAGCAAGACTGCTTCCGAATCGCCCGCGTTGGCGATCCCCAAATAGCGATCGATAATAATTCCTTTGCCGGGCTTGATTCCCCATAATTTATGACTCAGTCCGGCGGCGGATACCAAGCGTCCCGCGCATTCGGGACAAAGTAGATCGCCCAGCCGGTCCCCAGGCGCCAAACCGGGGGTGTCGATGAGGGTGTTCCGGCCTTTAAGGATATCCCAGTTGCTCAATCCGAGAGTGGTCCCGGGAAATTTGGAGACGGTCGGTTGGCGCTTTGAATTACCGGCCGCCGTTATTTGTTTAATCAGCGAAGACTTGCCGACGTTGGTCATCCCCAATAAACCGATCCGCGCCCCGGCGGGAGTCGCTTTTTTGATCTCACTCAAAAGAGTGGTCACGCCGTATCCTTTAACGCCGCTGGTTAAAACAAGCGCGGCCGGTTGTTGCTGAAACCGGTCCGCGACATATTTTTTCAAATAATCGAGCAGTTCGGTTTTGGGGGTTCGTTTCGGCGCCAAATCGATTTTATTGACGGCGATCAGATAGGTACGCCCGGCAACCATCCCGGACCAAACCGGCAAAGTCCCGGTCAAATCGGAAAAATCAGCCACTATAACTAATGTTTGGCTTAACCGGATCGCCTCGAAAACCTTTTGCTCAATCTGTTCCGGGTTTAACCGAACTTTCCCGCTCTTCCCGTAATGGATCATTTGGTAGCATCTTTGACAAATCGAATTTTTGCCCCGGACCGTTTCCGGAATAAAACCCGGTCCTTCCGGGTCGGCGCTTTGCAGAACACTCCCGCAACCCCGGCAATATTCAGCAGTCATTTTAAAAATCCTTTCTTCCGGAATCTTTTAATAACCAAGCGTTCAATTTGACGAACCGCCCTGGTGCTCAATAATTCGGTGGAACTAAGCGGGGGCGTCCAAATCGTGTACAGTTCCATCCGGTTGCCACCCAAAATATCGGTGAATAATTGGTCGCCGATCACCGCCGTCTCCTCGGGACCGGTTCCCATAATCTCCAACGCTTTTCGAAAAGGAGATTTGCGCGGTTTGATGGCCCTGGAAACATAAGGGATATTGAGCACTTGAGCCACGGCTTCAACCCGATGTTCGAGGGCGTTTGAAAGGATACACAGTTTAAAACCTTTATCTTTAAACCGGGATATCAAATCGATTACTTCCTGCGACAAGGTGTCTTTTTTCCATTCCACCAAAGTGTTGTCCAGATCGAAAATAACACCTTTAATCCCGGAGTCGATCAATTCGTCCAAATCAAGTTCCAAAATGGAATTGGCCTGCAATTTGGGGCATAATTTTTTAAGCATTCCCAGCCTCCTATCAAGTGATTTCTCCGTGTCTCTGTGGCCAATAATGATTTAGCCACGGAGACGCAGAGACACAGAGAAAAACTTATTTTCATCCTTTAATGTGCCCCGGCATGCCGGGGTGGCAACTACTTAGAAAATAATAAACCGATTAAAGATTTAACCGCTAATATACGCCAATTAACGCTAATAAATCTAAAAAACCTTAGGGTTTTTATTCGCGTTTATTAGTGTTCATTAGCAGTTTCGGGTGGATTACAACCCAACCACCGTCTGTCGAGGTGGGTCGGTAATAATTTTATTTTAACCTTGTTCCGATTTTAACTCGGACTCTCGGTAATGATAACGTTTATTGCAAAAATGGCAGCGCACTTCCACCAATCCCTGTTCATTGATAATCCCATCCAATTCCCCCTGACCAAGGCTTAACAACGGACCTAAAAAACGTTCCCGAGAGCAATCGCAGCGGTAGCTAAGGGCTACTTCTTCCAAAATCTTTGCGCCCATCGCTCCGGTCACCTCGTTGATCAAATCGGTAGGAGTCATTCCCGACTTTAGCATGGTGGTAAGCGGAGGCAACTCGTTTAATTTCTCTTCCAAAGTCCGGATCTGCTCCTCAGTGGCTCCCGGCATAATTTGAATAATCAATCCCCCGGCAATTTTGACCGAACCGTCCGGTTCCACCAGCACCCCCAGGGACACCGCCGACGGAGTCTGTTCCGACTTTGTAAAATAATAAGCGAAATCCATCGCCACTTCGCCGTTTTGAAGCGGAACCACTCCATAATAAGGACTTTTTAAACCGTAATCCTTAATCACCGTTAGAGTCCCGGAACCGATAGCGGCGCCCACGTCCAATTTACCCGATGGGTTCAAGTCCAAATCAACATGGGGATTTTCCAGATAACCCTTGACTTCGCCCCTCCGGTTGGATACGGCTAAAATCATCCCCAACGGACCGTCGCCCTTAATTTGTACCGTCAACCGGTAAGGATTATCGCTCATCACTCCGGTGATCAGAGTCGCGGTCAAAACCCTCCCTAAAGCGGCGATGGCGGTCGGCCAAACGTCGTGTATTTTCCGGGCGGTTTCAACCGTTGCGGCGGTAAAAGCGGCATATATTCTAACGTGGCCATTGCCGCTGGTCGCTATTATTAGATGATCCTTCATTCGGCCTACCTTTCTTTAAGTATCAGTAAAATAGTTAAAACCGGAACTTTAGTTTCCAAAATCCCGGTTGATTGCAAGTTTTGCAAAATCGTTTCTTCTCCAAAAATTACTGCCGGTTTCTTTCCCGCTCCACTTTCCGCTGGGCGATTAAATGCTGTTGGTAGGTGGTGCTGAAAATATGACTCCCATCGGGCTTGGCCACAAAATATAAGTAATCGACCTTTGCCGGAGACGCGGCGGCCCTAATGGAATCTAAGCCCGGATTGGCGATGGGCCCCGGCGGTAAACCGCTATAAAGATAAGTATTATAAGGAGAAACGACCTCTAAATCCTTATAATAAAGACGTTCCTTATGTTTCCCCAGGGCATATTGAACGGTGGCGCATGATTGCAACGGATAGCCCCGCCGCAATCGATTGTAGAAGATACCGGCGATTATCGGCCGTTCATCCGCTTTTTTGGCTTCTTTTTCAACGATCGACGCTATGATCAATAGCTCCCGTTTTCGGCTGGGGGGCGCCGCCTCTACTTCGGACTCAAAGACTTCAAGGAAGCGCTTCGCCATTTTAGCGATAATCTCCTCTTCGGTGACGTCCAAACTAAAATCGTAGGTATCCGGAAATAAATACCCTTCGGAAATCGTCTTCCATTCCTCGCCGATTAAGCCGCCGATAAACTGAGGATCCTTGAGGAGTTTCAAAAAACGCTCCCGGTCGGCCAGGCCTTTTTTCGAAAATAAGTCGGCAATTTCTTGAGCGGTCAATCCTTCCGGGATGGTTATCCGGATTTGACTCGGTATTCCCCGCCTTAATTCCTTAACAACCCGGAATAAATTCATTCCCGGACCCAACTGATATCTTCCCGCTTTCACCATCCGCTTTTTAGGGTTTAAACGGACATAAATTTCAAAAGCTAGGCGGCTTCTGATTAAGCCGCGGGATTTCAACCGTTCTCCCACCTGGCGTAGGGAAGTTCCATAAGGCACTTCAAAAACCTGAAGCCGGGTTGAACCGGGGTCTTCGGGAAGAAAATTCCAAAAAAAGACAGACAGCGAAACTACTAAAAAACCCGACAATATTATAATTCCACCCCCGAGTCGAGGGTGGTTATGCCGGAATATTCGCCAATTTTCCTTTGAAAAAAAGGAGATCCGGTTAAACTTAACAATGGGAAACCCATTGTTTTTTACCCAAGAGGTTAATCTTTGGCGCACTGGTTAATCATCCTCCTGGTCAACATTATACTAGAAATTTGGTCCGCTGACAAACCAGTTATTGCACTTCCGGTCCGGTCGCATCTTCTTCGTACAGATCCTCTAAAACCTCGCAAACCTTGGCGAATTCCTCATCGTCTTCAATATCCACTAAAATTTCTTCGCCCGCTTCATCGGTATCAATTCTGAAAACGACCGCTTCCTCTTCTTCATCCTCCTGAAGCGCTTCGGGAACCATTACCGCGTACTTTAAGCCGTCGACTTCCAATACGTTTAACAAATTAAAACGATGTTCCTGCCCTTCCTCATCCACCAAAGTGATCCAATTATTCTCTTGTTCCGCCATGGTTTTGCCTCCAATTTTTTATTTTGCGCCAAATTTATTAAAGATAGATCAGGATGATTTTTATTTTGCGCCGCTTGATTGCGAGATACTTTCCTTGATTCATAAATGATCGTCAATAACGCAAGCCGCTCTTTAATTCATGGTTCAAGGATCAAAAGCGTTCATCAAGGCTCTATCGATAATGGCGCAAGCTTTTATAAAATCCCGTAAATCCGTTAATCCCGTCTCTCAAAACCTTCGTATTTGACAGGATTCTCGCGGATTAACACGGATTTTAAAACATTGTTTATCATTCGCCAAAAATGGGTTTCCACTTATATTAACCCGGGATCCGATGCTATTATACCCGCGCGGTTAATCTTAATTCCACGGACTTAATGGCGAAAATCACGCGCTTTCAACCTTTTCTGCGGTAATCCAGATAGTTTTGGAGAATAAAGACCGCCGCTACTTGATCGATTTTTTGTTTCCGTTTTTTCCGGGAGAGATCGGCTTCGAGAAGCGTCCTCTCCGCCGCCAGCGTTGTCAGCCGTTCATCCCAAAAGATTACCGGCAGTCCGGTTTTCTCTTCCAACCTCCGGCCGAAATCCCTTACTTTTTCAGCCATCGGCCCTTCGGTTCCGTTCATATTTTTGGGCAAGCCGATCACGATTCCCTCCACGGTCTCCCGGGCGATAACCCCGGATAAATATTCCAAATCCCGGTTCAATGATTGGCTCCGCTCCAAAACCGAATATCCTTGAGCGAACAGCTCCAAAGGATCACTTAGCGCGATTCCGATTCGGCGTTGTCCCACATCCAATCCCAACCACCGCATGTTAACCCCTTAACAAATTTTTAGACAAAAATCCGGACATACCCGGGCGCAATACCCGCAGCGGACGCATTTTTCCTGGTTAACCCGGATCTTGCCGTTATCTATAATCAAGGCCTCGAAATGACATTCGGCGGCGCATTTACCGCAGCCGCGACACCAGTCGGCCACTTGCAAAGATCGTTTTTTACTTTTTATCTCTCGGAGTAAATCAGCCGGCGCCGGTAAACCGGATAATAACGCCAGATTGAGTTCAACCTCCGCCGGGGATTGCATACCGACGGCCACGGCGTCAACACAGTCCAATTCCCTGATAAAAGAGAACGCCGCTTCGCAGTCAGCGATTAAATGGCCTCCGGCCAATACCTTCATCGCATAAATACCTTTTCCGAATTCCTTGGCGGTGCGAATGGCGGCTATCATCTCCGCCGCCGAACCGTCGCGGATTCCGATCCCTTCCCGGTTAATCAGGGGGTGGATCACCTCAACCGCCGGGTCGGTGGCCCCCGCTCTCACTCCGGCGACGGTATGGGTTGAAATTCCCACGGCTCTAATCAATCCTTTTGCTTTGGCCTCCCACAAATAATCGAGGGCTTCCCGATGCCCCCTTAAAGAAGCGGCGTTTTCCACCTCATGCAGGCAAAAAAGATCGATATAATCCCGGTTTAATTCTTTGCGCGCCCGTTCAACGCTGTTCCGCATTTGGTCCTTGGTGAACGCATACGACTTGGTGGCGATCACCATTTCCGGGAACTTTCGCAACGCCAGCGCCAAAGAAGGATAAGTGCCGTAAATTTCGGCGGTGTCGAAAAAATTCACTCCCAGCCGGTAGGCATGGGTGAATAACTCGGCGGCCGCCTCCGGAGGAAAATTTTGGTGAAGCGGTCCCACGGTCAAAGTCCCGAAACAAAGCCTTGAAACGAATAAATCAGTGTTTCCCAACAGTTTAAGTTCCATATCCGGTTATGGTTTTCCTCCCGCCGGCAAAATTACTTTAATCTGATAAGTGTATCGCGGCAAGCGCTCCGACTTATTCTTGAGCTCGATTTTAAACCGGGACACTTCGTTTTGTCGAGTTAACAGATCCGAAGCTTCGGTCGGCGTCTTTCCCTTGATTAAGTTTTTGAGCTTAACCGGTTCAATAATTCCCAAAATCGAACCCTGCCCCGTCAGTTCCAATTCCGCGCCGCCGGGACCGACGCCCCCGGCTTTTACCGCCTTTAACGCCACCGGCTTGGCGGCGGCCTTAAAACCCTGAAGGATGCTTTCTTCAAACTTACGGACCAAATACTTATAGAGATCGTCTCGCAAGGGCGCCAATAACGAAATCCGATAATCAAGGGTGGTTTGAAGCGTCTCGCCTTCGGCTCCGATATCGGGCGCATTGACGACCCGGACGATTTCCGAACGGACCAACTCCGGCAAAAATAAATATTCGTTACCGGCAAGGGCGGCGGCTTCTTCGGGACCGACCAACCGCAGCTGGAGTTTGGCTTCGTTTTCACCCCTTTTGACATCATCGAGGGTGACTACCGGGACTTTGCGATCAGTCCCGTTTTTAGTGGGAGCGGGGTTGACCACTTTCAAAAAACGCTGATAACGTCCGCTCAGAGTGGTAATCGAGCGCGAAGGTTGATTGCCGATGGTTCCCTTTTTTTCCGAGGTGATACTCACTTCGGCCCGGCCGTATTCTTCCCCGACGGCAATCCCGTTTTGGTATTTGGTATACCGTTTGGGGACCAAAACATCTTCATCGGTCAAAAACCGGACTCCGGCTTTGCCGGACACCACGCTTCCCTTGGGGAGCAGGATCGGTTGCGTGGTGCTGTTGATCAAGGTGATTCTGCCCACCGCCGGAGTCACCCCGACAATCTTGGAACCGGTGGTAACTGTTTGCGCCCTAATCCGGTTTTCTTTCTCCAAAATCCTGGCCGGTATCTTTCCTTCCGGGATTTGCTGAGCGTTATAACCGATTCCGATTTGGGCAAGGGTCGTAAAGGAGACCGTCTGTTCTTTCGGATAAACGATGACCACCGCTTGCGGTTGTAAAAACCACCAACAAGCCAAAAATAAACTGAACATCGTAATGATTATCGCCACCGGCAAGCCGCCCTGCCATTGGGGCCAATCGGTAACCGGCATTTCGGGTTCGGGTTCCGGGGAAGCGGCAATCTCGCTTTCAACCTCTTGCCGATACGATATTTCCGGTTCGCTGCGCCGCTCCGTCAACGCCACACGATCCTCTTTTAAAGTTGAGATTCCGAATTGATGAGCCAACCCGTTTAACTCGGGATTATTCGATTTGATGATCAGTTCTTTGTCCTTTTCTTCCGCGTAAAATTTGAGCAATCTCAGATTTATTTCATTATCGAATATGGTGGCGTCTTCGGCTATGTCCAAAATGATGCGTGACCCGGGAGTATTGATTAACTTCTCGATCAAGCCCTCGACGGTTAAACCGGCTTTCACTTTGATTTTGGCTGCGCCCATCGGCTAATCACTCCTTTTGCCGAGTCGTCAAACAACACCAGGAGCAATAAGACACCTCCAAAAACAAACAGCGTCGCTACCGCGACAATTCCGGTATCATTAACTAATAAGGCGATCAATGCGGTAAAAACCAAACCTAAAAAACCCGTTAGCCGTTCCGGGTAATTGTGCATCAGTTCGGTAATTTTGGGAGACGGTTTACAGTAAAGCAACGGAACTAAAATCAAAATGCCCAACAAAACTTTGGACCAAGGCGTGTAATTAATCAGTCTCAGATTCAGCTCCCATTTGCGGAGCGCCAGTTCTTTAACGACCGGAAAACCTCCTTCCCTGATCAAAAACAGCAACCGCCCGAAATGAGCCGGCCGGCTTCCGCCGAACCAAAGGTCCCACAAACCCACCAAAGTCAATAAGCCGACCAATTCCAAAAACAACCGGCCGATTTCTTTGAGACCGACTCGTTTCTTCAACAGCAGGAGATTGGTGATGCCCAAACCCAAAATCGCGGTGACGCCCCCTCCGATATTGGCGCCGAAGTTGGGGTGGGCCACCAGCAAGGCAATGAACCACCTTCCCGATTTTAATATCGTTTCCCGGTATTTAGCGAAAAACTTTAAGTTTAAAGACAGCGCCGCGATATAAGCGCCCAATAAGAATCCCAAATATTCATTGCCGATCCCGTAAAAACGGGACCCCGACACCGGCGAATATCCCAAAAAAGACCTGCCGCCCCAAAAACCGTTGCCCAGTCCGTCAATGGCGATTAAGATTACTGTCGCAGCGCTGATTAACGATAAAGCCCGAAACGGCTCCCACCCCCCGGCGTGGACCACCAACGCCCAAAACAAGGCTGCCAAAATCAAGGTCAAACCCAGCACCGCCAACCAGGTTAAGGGGTTAAAGGCCGCTTCCACTAAAAATACGGCCGGAATCATCAATAGCGACAGGTAGACGAAGGTCAATAATTTCAAAAATCGCGGCGGCCATTTAAAGCATAAACCGATTATTCCGGCCAATGCGGAGCCTATTAACAGATAAGCGTAACCGGTAAGCAGCGGCCACCGCATCCGGTAATTTTGAACCAATTGGGGGCGAAGCCGGGACACTTGCCGCCAATCCCCCGGAACCGATCCCAGGCTTTGCCCGTTGAAACGGCCCGTCTTTTTAATGCCGAGAAAACTGAGGATGGCGGCGGGAATGTCGTATTCGGCAATCAC
This sequence comes from Bacillota bacterium, assembly GCA_012735315.1. Lineage (GTDB taxonomy): Bacteria > Bacillota > UBA4882 > UBA8346 > UBA8346 > JAAYHS01. The sequence goes on from JAAYHS010000071.1 coordinate 61,020, forward strand.
CCCGATTTGCCTGGTGGCATCGGATTTAAGTACTCCCGGCTGAATCCCCGGCCCGGCAAGGGCCACCGGCATTAATTTTTCTCCCACCCCCGCTTTTCGCGCCGGCGGAATTCCGCTCAAAAGCACCGTCAAAGTAGAGCGAGGTTCAATCGTCGCTTGGATGCTCTCGAAAAGCCGATCGTACCTTTCCATAACCGAACGGCGGTAATATTCCCAACGCTGCTCGTTCAAATAGGGGCCGAACCTTTCCAGCCGTTCCAAGTCCCCCAAAGTGATCACGATTACGTCAGCGTCTTTTTGAAACGCTCGCCAATAGGAGATAATTTTATGGTCATCGGTGATTAATTCGTACGGAAAGTCGGGGTCGAGGGTCAGAGTCTCCGCGCCGAGGGCCGCGTAGTCGATTTGCCCTTTTTCATCCATTAATAAGAGGGCGCCTCCCCGGTTGGGAGATTCGGCGTCGGCATTACCGATAGCCGCCGTCTTCCGGTTATTGGAATGCAACAACCTGCCCAAGAGGCCGATGTTTTGGGCCCGGGAACCGGAGTTAACCTGAATCAACTTGGCGAGGCCGAGATGGACCCCGCCGTTGGAAGGCGGATCATAACCGCTTAACGAACGATATAATCCCCCGGCGGACAGTCGTTTGAATTCTTCATTAACGCCTAAAATCAATAAAGTATCACCGGCCGCCGGTATTAGTTGAGCGCCGGCATTAAAACCCAGATATACTTTTTCCAAAGTCACCGGCTCCGTTGCTGAAACGGTCATCAGTCCTACGGCGCCGCTAGCCAAAAATTTCCGGAAATTAGGGGCATGGTCCAGATCTTCAAAGGTCAAACGGGGAATATCAATAATTAAAACTTGATTGCCGGTTTCGGATCTGATCGGTCTACCGGTAATTAAGAGTAAGCAAATTAAAATTAAACAACTTGCGGTGATAATCGCCCGGGTTCGCACGGAGAGCCCTCGCTTTGCTAAGAATCGGAACTAAATTAACCTTTTTCACCAACATTATCGCCAACTAAAAAAGCGGACTAAACCCGCCTTCTATTTTTGGGAAACGGAGAAAATCCGATTGCGGAAAATTGTTGCCGAAAATCCAAAATTTATATTTCAATCATAACCAATCAAGGGATGCTTGTCAATCCAACTCCGGGTGGTTGAAATTAAGTTTTTCGGAGATTGGTTCGTTATTCTCGATCCCAAAAGCAATTTCATAAATACTTTTTAAAAAGATAATCAAGATCGCTCCCAAGGGCGCCGCGAAAACCATTCCGAAAAGCCCCCCGATCTTGCTCCCGGTCAGGATCAAATAAACTACGGCAATCGGATGCATCCGCAAGCTGTCTCCGATGATCCGGGGCGCCAGAAATAGGACCTCCAATTGATTGACGATCACAAATAAGATAATTACGTACAACACGCTCCAAGGCGAATGTAGCAAAGCCAACAAACCGGCCGGGATCGCTCCCAACACCGGGCCGAAATAGGGAATTAAATTTAGGACCCCGGCGACGATCCCCAGCAAAAACGCGGCCTCCAACCCGAGCAGGCTGAGACCGATCCCGATCAACAACCCAACGATCACGGTGAGCAATAATTGGCCTCGAATATAAATTTTCAGCACTGAGTCCACTTTTAAAAAGGTGCGGGTCCAGTGGTTGCCCAGATGGTCGGTGAGCCAACAATAACTTTTTTGTTTGAGCCTGGGGTAATCCCGGTTGATATAATAGGCCAACACCGGCACCAGAATAAAAAGCGCCGCTTTGGAAAGCAGGTCCACGGTTGTCTCCGCTAATTGGATTAAGGTATCTCTTAAAATAATCTCCATTCTTTTGATTACTTCTCCGACGATCGGTTTCAGGTTAAGCGGCAGCCTCCAATAAAATCGATTTAAGCTGCCGCCCAGTTTTTCAAATTCTTCGAAAATAACGGGCATTTTCTTGATGACTTTAGTAAGGTCGTCAATCAGCCGGGGCAGGATGCTTCCCAATACCAAAGCGATCAGGACGATCAGGATCACATAAACCGTTAAAATCGCGTACTCCCGGCGGGCTCCCTTTTTTTGCAAAAACTCCACCAGCGGATTGATGGCGTAAGCCAGAAAAAAAGCAGTAATAAACGGACCGATGATCGCTCTTGACAAATATAAAACATACCCGAGCAAGGGTATAATCAGAATTATGAAAAGTAGTTTTTTGAGAGGCACTTTATCACCAGGTTACTTTATTTTACTAGCTAGTCTTTCCGTTCTTACAAGATGTTACTAATTTTTTTCGGTTTTATGAGTCGATGTAAGGCGCGGGATATGAGTAATAAGGGGGTCCCGAAAAGCCTATTATTAAGATTTGAAATTAGGGTTTTAGTGCCCGATAGACATTTAGTACCTCCAGAAAAATTTTCCTACAGCTTGATTTCTTTTATTCAACAATAAAAAACCTCCGATTCAGTTTTGTTTCAACTGGAATCGAAGGTTTACACAAACAACTCCCAAATCTAACAAAAGTATTCAGAAGAGCCGCAGTATATGAAAAGGCCGTCCTTTTGCCTATCTGGCCAACCAGCCGCCGTCGACGGCAATAGTATAACCATTTATATAATCCGAAGCGCTTGAAGCCAGAAAAACGGCTACACCTTTCAAGTCCGCCGGAGCCCCCCACCGCCCGGCCGGAATCCTGCTCAAGATTTCAGCGTTCCGCTGGCTATCGGCCCTTAACGGCGCAGTGTTGTTAGTCGCCATATAACCCGGCGCAACGGCGTTAATATTAATATTGTATTTTGCCCATTCATTGGCCAAAGCCCGGGTAATGCCCATTACTCCGCTTTTACTGGCGGTATAAGACGGAACTCTGATCCCACCTTGAAAAGAAAGCATCGAAGCAACGTTAATAATTTTTCCGCCGCTATTCTGTTTTACATATTGCCTGGCCGCCGCTTGGCAAAAAAAGAACACCGTTTTCAAGTTGATATTAGTAACATCATCCCAGTCTTTTTCGGAAAATTCAATCGCGTCGGCACGTCGGATAATCCCGGCGTTATTAACCAAAATATCAATCTTACCAAAACTATCCAATGCTTTGGCGATAATCTCCGGGATCGGTTTTGTGGAAGAAAGATCGGCTTTCACTCCCAGAAATTTACGCCCTAATTTTTCTATATACTCCTTGGTCTCAGTAGCATCTACATAATCGACTCCGACAATGTCGGCGCCCGCTTCGGCAAGACCATAAGACATCCCCTGACCCAAGCCGGTACTACAACCGGTAACGATTGCCACCTTTCCATCCAAAACAAAACTGTCTAATACCATTTTAAACCCTTCTTTCAATGTAAATATGAATTCTGAATCTGGGCAAATCAAAGTTTGACTAATATTTTCCCGAGATTACCGCCTGCTTTCATTACCAACAGCGCTTGCTCCAAATCTTTCAGTTCATAAGTATCACTAATCAATTTTTCTAAATCAAACAGCTTCTGTTGAACGATATTTTCAAGCATCTTGGTGGTTTTTTGAAAATCAGTGAAAGTATAGACCCTAGTTCCCACCAACTTAAGTTCTTTAAAAAAGACTTTAAGATTATCGCATTCGGGTTCTTTCGCCGGGAAACCCACCAAAACGACGGTTCCTCTTATTTTACACGCCTGAACCGCAAACGACAAACCAGGCTGAGAACCGGAAACTTCAAACACCACATCGAACCCGGCATTATTTGTCAATTGGTTTAAAGTCTCCATGGCCCCGTTTTGGGTTGGATTAATAGTGGTAAACCCAAATGATTCTATTTGTTTAATCCTGGCCGGATTAATCTCCGAAAAAATCACTTGCGCGGCGCCGCCAATTTTAGCGACCATTCCGACTATCAGACCAATCGGTCCCCCGCCAATCACCAAAACATTGTCGCCATTTTTAAGACCGGCTCTTTGATTGACATGAAATCCCACCGCAAACGGCTCCGTCAATGCCGCTACTCTGTCTGACAAACGGTCGCTAATTTTAATTACTTTTTTCAAATCCACCTTAACATACTCGGCAAAGGCTCCATCAGTATGGATCCCTAGCAACTTAAGAGTCCTGCAAACATGCCAGTTTCCCTCCCGACAAGCTTCGCAGGCATTGCAACTAATAAGGGGCTCCACTACTACCCGATCGCCTATTTTAAATGTGGTTGGTTGGGATGTTTTCAATGCTTCGATCACGCCGACGAATTCATGGCCTAAAATTACGGGGGCTTTGGCGGTTGGATGATGGCCATTGTAAATATGTAAATCCGAACCGCAAATTCCCGCATAAGCAACCCTGACTAAACATTCGCCTTCATTAATTTGTGGTTTGGGGACTTCCTTATATTCAATCTTTTCCCATTCCGTCAATACTGCAGCCTTCATCAAAATCGCGCCTCCCTTTTAAAAATAGCCGCCTCTATTTACTACTTCTGTAGCTGACAATCCTTGGAGCACCATTTCATAAATCTTCTTTTCATTCTATTTAATGTATTCTGCTTTTTCCAAAACCTCAATACAAATTTCTCTCGGTATTACAATAACTCCATCGATATCGCCAAAAATGATGTCGCCGGGTCGAATCATAACCTTGCCAATCATTACCGGTATTTGATAACCGATCATTCTGAAGCGTCCCATCATTCCATTGCTTGATCTGTACTTACAAAATACCGGAAAATTTTGAATCAAAACTTTATCGGTATCCCTGACACCACCATCAACCACTGCTCCCCGGCAACCCCTTACTTTAGCTGCGGCGGTCATAACCTGTCCCCATTGGGCTGATTCATCATCCCCACTGGTGTCCCAAACGCAGACCGAGTCGGGATAAATGGAATCCAGCATTTTTGCCCTTTCTTCCATCTCATCTTTGATAATCAAATTTTTGGAACCCTTAATGGTAAAAGCAATTCCCGCTACTTTCATGTCGTCTTTTAGAGGTAAGATATCTGATGGTAAGGCTTGATAAAGATAACCTTTTTCACGAAGAACATCATTGACTGCGGCTGTATATACAGCCTCATACCTATCGCAGATTTCCCGATCCGAAATTGGTAATTTTTCGAACTTGTCGGCATTATTCCGTAACGCTTTTAACTTTTCCAAATCCATATGCACAACCTCCAAAATGATATTTTCTTAATTCAATTTTATTGATAACCGAGTAATTATTCCATTAATTAAACGACGATTATTTATACATTATGCTTTTCAAAAACTGTTCCTAATCTAGACAACATAAAATTATAATATTATAATAAAATGGGCATTATAATTTAATACTGAAAAGAGTTGACGTCCGTTGATTAAATATGATATACAAAACGATTATAACTTTTGGGTAACCGATTTTCAGTTTGTGTTAGAAAGAGAGCCTAACCCTAAATGGCAAATTATAAATCTTACCAATCAGAACTATTACATTCTGGGTTATGCCATCTCCGGAGAGTCCTTCTATAACTTCAACGGTCGTGACTACGTCCTTAAAAAAGGTGATTTGCTTTTTTTCCCGAAAGGAATGTTTCACACCGGAAAAGCCAATCCCGATAATCCCTGGTCATTTTTTTCAGTAGCTTTCGATCTTCAATTCGCTAACGAATCAACTCGAAATAAATTCGATGCCTTTCCGAACCTGATCAACGT
>JAAYHS010000072.1 GCA_012735315.1 Bacillota bacterium
AGGATGTCTAAAATGATATTTAAAGCGATAGGTTTGACAATTGAAATACATCGCTCGCCTTATGAATTATTCTTTGGCGGCGAAGCGACGACTTGCGCTCGTCGCCCACTATTCAACGCTGCCTGATTATGATATTTTTAGAGTGAGGTTATTGTATTTTTAGGGGATGAATATATGAATCGATTGAAAGGCAACTTGCTCATCGGGTTGACGGTTTTATTGATCTGCGGCGTTTTGGTTTTCGCGGCGGACCTTAGCCGGGACATGCGCCAAAAGCTGGAGAATATTCGAATGGCCTCCTCGGTCTATGATCGGGAGGGCCGGTTGGTTGGGAACCTGTATTTTTATAACCGGATTTGGGTTCCGTTTGACCGGATTCCCAAGAATCTGCGAAATGCGGTGGTTGCGATTGAAGACGAGCGTTTCTACCAGCATAACGGGATTGATCTCCAGGGTATGGCCAGGGCCTTTATTCGTAATCTGATTCCGGGCGGCGGTATCGAGGGCGGCAGCACCATCACTCAGCAACTGGCTAAAATAGCGCTATTAACATCCGAGAGGACGTTGACCCGTAAAATTCAGGATATCAATTATGCGCTCCAAATCGAACAGGTATACACCAAAGACGAGATTTTGGAATTGTATTTAAACAGTATTTATTTAGCCCATGGCAATGTGGGCGTTGAAGCGGCGTCCCGTTATTATTTCAATAAATCGGTCGAAGGGTTGACCTTGGATGAATCCGCTTTGCTCGCCGGATTAATCCAGAGTCCCGAGAATTATTCACCGCTGAAGTATCCTCAAAAGGCGCGTAACCGCAGGAATGTAACGCTTAAAAAAATGTTGGAACAAAAATATATCACCAAGGCTGAATATGATTTAGCCGTCGCCAAACCGGTAAAAACCGTGAATCGCCCTGTTACCGCTTCGACCGGAGCTTATTTCCTCGATTATTTAAAAGAATACCTGATTAAAAAGGAAGGTTTTAGCGAAGAACAATTAAGATTCGGCGGTTATCGAATTTATTCTACGTTAGACTTGTCTTGCCAGAAAGAAGCGGAGAAAGCAATGACCGCTTTGCCTCAAGTACCGGCCAGAACTCAACCGCAAGGGGCTTTGGTTACCATTGAGCCGGAGACCGGCGCGATTTTAGCGATGGTGGGCGGTCGTAATTATAGCTCCAGTCAGTATAACCGGGCGGTCCGTTCTTATCGTCAACCGGGATCAGCGATCAAACCGTTCGTATACGCCACCGCCTTGGAGCAGGGTTATACCGCGGCTTCGATTTTTGAGGACAAACCGCTGACCATCACTTTACCGGACGGTACGGAATGGAAGCCCGAGAATTACGACCATGAATTCCGGGGCAAAATGACTTTACGGGAAGCTTTGCGTGATTCGGTCAATTCCGTAGCGATTCAATTGTTGCAAGAGGTCGGGATTGAAGCGGTCGCCGGCCGGATGGAGCAAATGGGCATCACCAGTTTGGTCAAGCAAGGGAAAGCCCACGACCTTCATTTAGCCCCGTTGGCGCTCGGTGGGCTTACCAAAGGGGTCACTCCCATGGAGTTGGCCTTCTCATACGCGCCTTTCGCCAATGGAGGGTATTACGCCGAACCATATCCGGTAATAAAAATCGCCGATCGGCACGGAAATTTGTTAAAGGAATTTAAACCGAAACTAAAACCGGTTCTCTCGCCGCAAACCGCCTATATTATCACTATGTTGATGAAGGATGTGGTCGACCGGGGAACCGGAATCCGGGCAAGACTACCCGACCGGCCGGCCGCCGGTAAAACCGGTACTACCAGTGATTATACCAATGCCTGGTTTGTGGGCTATACTCCGGAGATGTTGACCGTGATTTGGATCGGGAATGACCGCCAGGATCAACCGATGATTTATAAAGGCTTTAATATAGGAAGCTCTACCGCGGCCCAAACATGGGGTTCCTATATGAAAACGGTCACTCGTGATCTTCCGGTGATTGATTTCACGGAGCCGCCGGGGATCGTTTGGGCCAGTGTCGATCCTAACACCGGCGAGGCGGTTCCGGACTGGTCCGGCCGCGGAACCTATCGAGAGGTTTTTAATGAGAATAATGTCCCTAAAAGTCCGATGTATCGAATTTGGCGGTGGTTTTTCCATGGGAAAAAAGCGGAAAGCCGCGACGAGTCGCCGGAGAACGGTGATCAAAACGGACAATTTCCATCAGATGATACCGGCGAAACGGTTTCCGAACAGTTTTAATCATCTTAAGGCGCGGTGTTCCGGGTTTTTCGGATTAATAACAATTACGTTTAAAAGAGAGAGAAACAATGCGTTTAGACAGATATTTAGCCAATATGGGTTGCGGTAGCCGCAGCGAAGTCAAGCGATTGATCCGGTCCGGAAAAGTCACGGTCAATGAGCGGCCGGTAAAAGATGAATCTTTTCAAATAAATCCCGGTATCGATTTGGTGATTTGTTGGGGAACCGAAGTGGTTTACCGGGATTATATCTATCTGATGCTCAACAAGCCCGCGGGAGTAATTTCGGCCACCGAAGATTCCAGGGAGCGGACCGTGCTTGATTTGATTGATCCCAAGTATCGTCGGCATGGGATCTTTCCGGTAGGGCGTTTGGACAAGGATACGGAAGGTTTATTAGTGCTGACCAATGACGGCCAATTGGCTCACCAACTGTTATCCCCCAAAAAGAAAGTGCCGAAACGATACTTTGCCAAAGTGTCCGGGATAATCGGAGCGGAGGATATCGAAGCATTTCATAACGGGATCATTTTGGATGACGGCTACCGAACCATGCCGGCCGAGTTGAAAATATTGCAAACCGGGGAGACCAATGAGGTTTTGGTTATTATTCAAGAAGGAAAATTCCATCAAATTAAACGAATGTTTCAAGCATTGGGCAAACGGGTGGTTTATTTAAAAAGACTGGCCATGGGCGAATTGATTCTTGACCCCAATTTGAAAAGCGGGGATTACCGGGAGTTGACGGAAGAAGAGATCGAAATTTTGTCACAAGCGGTGAAGTCCTGATTCACGGGACTTGAGCGTATGAAACGGGTATGATATTGGAACGGATTAAAATAAAAATAATCGATTAACCCCTCGCTGTTTGAGGGGTTACAATCTTTTTCGTCGGTTCGGTCGCTTCACCGCCGATATTTTTATGTTTGAATGCGCTTTAAAAGGGAATTGCCGCCGGCGGTCGAATATATACTTAGCCGGTGAGAAGCAGCAGTTCTAGGTAACGGCGGCGGAAAACGATCGACTAATTGGCGGTTATTTCGGGAGGTTAAGATGAGCCAAGTTTTTTATGCGTCACTGCCGGATAATCCTGCAACGGATCAACAGGTTGCAGCGGTCAAAAAACTGATAACCGCGATAAAATTGCGCGAAATGATCGTTCCTGATGATTTTGTAGCGATCAAACTTCATGTCGGGGAAGCGAACAATACCACCCATGTTAAACCGGAATTGATTAAGGCCATAGTGGATGAAGCGCATTCTAAAAGCGGCAATGTTTTTTTGACCGAAACGTCCACTCTTTATAAAGGAGAACGGGAAAACGCGGTTAAGCATCTGCTGCATGCCCATAAACATGGTTTCGGGATCGAAAGGATCGGAGCGCCGTTTATTATGGCCGACGGGCTTACCGGTAATTCCGAGATCGAGGTAGCCATTGACGGCATCCATGATCGAACCGTTAAAATTGCGCGGGAAATCGCTCTGGCCGATGTTTTAATCGTGGTCTCCCATCCTACCGGACATCTTCAAACCGGTTTGGGAGCTTGCCTTAAAAATTTGGGAATGGGTCTGGCCAGCCGGGCGGGAAAACTAAGGCAGCATTCGGCGATAATGCCGGAGGTAATCACCGCTCGCTGCCGTTTTTGTAAAAAATGCCTTAATTGGTGCCCGGAAGCGGCGATAGTTGAATCCGGCCAAAAAGGGTTTATTCTCAGGGATAAATGCGTCGGATGCGGAGAATGTTTAACGGTTTGCAGGTACGACGCAATCAAATACGACTGGGGAACCGAATCGAAACTCCTCCAGCAACGAATGGCGGAACACGCTTATGGGGTCGTCAAAGGTAAAGAGGGTAAATGCGTTTATCTGAACGTTTTGGTAAATATGACCGGCGACTGTGACTGTTATGATACGGATCAGTCAAAAATCATACCGGATTTGGGAATTTTAATCTCCAAAGATCCGGTAGCCATTGACAAGGCCACCTTGGATCTTACCCGGGAGGCCAACAGCAAGTCGCTGGCGGAAATTTCCTATCCGGAACTGGACCCGCTGCATCAGTTGGAGCATGGGGTGAAACTGGGGATGGGTTCTTTGGAATATGAATTAATTAATGTTAAAAGTGAAAAGTGAAAAGTTAAAAAATTGGAGTAATATACTTTTAACCGTAAGAAGATCAAGGGCGCGAGAAGCTATGAGCCTTAGACTAAAGGATGTGTAGGGAATGAAAAGGAATAAAGTGTTGGTATTATTGATGATCGGCATAATCTTGCCGGTAATGGTTTTGGCGGGAGCAGGAAACGCCGAGTCGAAACCGCCGGTGAGGATCGCCGGATTGTCGGGAGTTTCGGGTTTGGCAATGGTTAAGCTGATCGAAGCACCGGCGCTCGGCGGACGGGCGGTTACTCATTCGATCTTCAAAAGCCCGGATCTATTAACGGGTAAAATCGTCACCGGAGAGGTCGACATTGCCGCCTTGCCCATTAATACTGCGGCGATCCTTTACAACAAGGGGGCGTCGATTCAAATCGCCGCCGTGATCGGCTGGGGAGTAATGTATTTGGTTGGCGACTCCAAAGTGAGGGATTGGGCCGATTTGAAAGGTCAAACCGTATCGGCTCCGGCCAAAGGAGCGGTTCCGGATCTGCTGTTCCGTTATTTGTTGTCTAAAAACGGCTTAAATCCCGAAGAAGATTTGACAATCAACTATGTGGGGAGCCCGGTTGAATTGGCTCAGCTGATCGCTTCCGGAGCGGGGTCTTTGGCGGTGCTTCCCGAACCTTGGGTCACTCAAGTCATGGAGCGGAATCCAAAGCTCCAAGTATTGCTGGATTTTCAGCGGGAATGGCAGCGAATCGAAAAACAAGGCCAAACTTATCCTCAAACTTGTATCGCGGTTAATCGCAAGTTCGCTGAGTCCAACCGGGAATTTGTCCGTTTATATCTGGAGGAACTTGACGGGGCGATTGGCTGGCTAAACCGGAATCCGGAATCCGCCGGCCTTTTAGCGGAGAAACACGTTCAAATCTCGGCCGGCGCAGTCAAAAAAGGGTTGGCCCGCTGCAACCTGCGTTTTGAGAACGCTTTAACGGCGCGTCCGGAGATCGACCGGTTTTTGTTAAGATTATCGGAGTTGGCGCCCGACGCCATTGGAGGCAAACTACCGGATGAAAAATTTTATTACCAACCGTAAATTGTTGAGCGTTACGGCGGGGGCCGGTCTGTTGCTCGCTTGGCATTGCGGCGCTTTGTTAATGAACAAACCGCTGATTTTGCCGACGCCTCAAAGCGCCTTAACCAATCTGGCGCTGCTGGTCGGGACCGGGGAATTTTGGCGTCATTTAGCCGCCACCCTCGGACGGGGCTTATTGGCCTTTGGATTATCACTGACGATTGCTATCGTGATCGGGATTTTGGCGGGCCGGTTTCGGACGGTGGAGGCGTTGCTATGGCCGTTGCTCGTTTGTCTGCGCAGCACGCCTTCAATGTCGTTTATTTTATTGGCGTTGCTTTGGTTTCGTGGGGATAGGGCGCCGCTTTTTGTGATCACGTTGGTGGTTTTACCCCTGTTGATTCAGAATGTAATTGAAGGGGTGCGCAGTCTTGACCCGGAACTCCTGGAAATGGTCACGCTTTACCGGGTGAAAAAAAGCAGGTTATTTTGGAAGTTTTACCTACCGTCAATTCTTCCGTTTTTAGCGGCCGGAGTCAGCAACGGCCTAGGAATGACCTGGAAGGTTTCAATCGCCGCCGAGGTGCTCGCCTACCCTCTTTGGGGGATTGGAACTCAAATGGATACGGCCCGGGTTTACTTACAGACCGAAAAGGTATTCGCCTGGACTGTGGTAGTGATCACGATCAGCCTGCTCTTTGATTATTTAGCCGCGTATTTATTGCGCAACCCGGTGATAGCCCGAAAGGGGACGGCGGATGTTTAAAGTAGACCGGATTGCCAAAAATTACGGCGAGTTGAAGGTGTTTCAAGATTTGTCGTTGGATTTTCCAACCGGCGCGATTACAGCTATTCTTGGTCCGTCCGGTTGCGGTAAGACTACGATTTTGAAAATCTTGGCCGGAATCGTCAAACCCGACCAAGGAACGGTCTATTCCACCTCTGAAGTTGGGTTTCTCTTTCAAGAACCG
>JAAYHS010000073.1 GCA_012735315.1 Bacillota bacterium
ACGATTATGTCGCGAAATACCTGACCAAGTTTCCTAATTATAAGTTTTATTTTGAGCTTCAAAACAACGAGCTATATAGGGTAACGCCACTGGTGATTTGGTATTACGACTCCTCGAAAGGGAGAATGCACCGGGATGTGATCATCTTTGAACAGGATTATTATCAAGAATTGAGGCCGTATGAAGCACCGCGGGAGTTTAAAAAGAGGTAACATATGTTCCTTTTAGATTTTTTTGCGCATTTGTTCCCGGAAGGTCCGGTAGCCTAACGCTTCCCAACTTTTTTTGGCAATGAAGTTGGCGGTGATTACATGCAGTTCAATATATGACAATCCTTGGGCTTTAAAGTAATCCGACAATAAGCTCTCCAGGCGTTTCATTACTCCTTGGCCGCGGTATTGAGGCAAGACATAAGCGGCGCTGATATAACCGACTTTTTTAACCTCGGAGAACGGCAGGAAGCATTCTTTGATCGCGCCGGAAATAAAGGCGATCAGTTTGCCTTCCTCGACGGCCGTCAATGTTATAAATCCCGGTTTACCAAGAGACTCCCTTAATTGCCGTTCGATTTCGGTCTCCGGTACGGAGGCGAAGTTAAAATAATCGTCGTTGGTCTCGTTCTTGATGAAACAGGCCAACTCCGCGTAAAGTCTTGCGATTTCCTTTAGATCGTTAACGGTCATTTTTCTTATTTCCATGATCGGCCGCCGGGCAGAAATTAGTCATTTCCGGTTTCGTTTTGTAATGTTCTCATTGTTTATAGCGATGATTTCGGTAAATTTTAGGGAATTCCTTCTCTCGATTTTTGGGGTGAGAATGGATTTTGCGTTGCAGCCCGGAGGTTTGAGTTAACTTTAATATTTATTTAGGAGGATTTTTTGCGGATGGTTTATACCGGTTTTAACCGGTAAGTTTTTAAATAGCCGTGGGTTTTAACCCGCGGCGTTAATAATTCTAAACTTTTTGCGGGAATGGCTAAAATGGATGTTAAAAAATTGTCTGAACCAGGATTAGTCAGGATTAAAGGATTCTTTCGCGTTTAATGCCGGAACGGATTGTGGCGGCTTTAAAAAATCCGTCTTTTGATATAATCTTTTGTCATTAATCTGCGTAAAAGCTGGTTCGTCGTTGATCATGGACATATCACCGCCGTCGGCGGTTTGAGTGGGATCATGCTGGTAGACGGTGGGAATTCTTTGGGGGAGGAAAAATAAAAAGGAAATCATGAAATTATTAACGAAATTACATAAGAACAAAGGCTCCTTGCCCCTGCCGCGCATGCGTTAAAGGGAAACAACCATTCTCCGTAGTTGATATTGACGTAAAAATTGTGGTAAATTGATATGTTTTATTATTTTCCCAGGGTGCATTTTGTTTGGAGGTGGACTCGCAAATATCGGTGCCGGAAGAAACGAATCGCCGTGTCATGACGTGAAGAACAGGTAGGGCACTTAAACCCCTTTAAAGGGAAAGTTGATAATTATTTGTGATCATAGGATATAATAAAATATATGAGTGATAAAGAATGAGGTGTTTTCAGTGAAACGCGAAGATATCGAAAGGATCTTAAAGGAACAAAAACCTTATTTATCTGAGAATTTTCATGTAAAAAGGATTGGAATATTTGGATCCTATGCTCGGGATGAAGAATCTGCTGAAAGCGATATCGACTTATTAGTTGAATTTAGCCGACCCGTTGGTTTAGAGTTTATTGATTTAAAGGATTACTTAGAATCTTTATTTAAAAAGCCTATCGATTTAGTAACGAAAAATGCGTTAAAGCCATACATGAAAGATGAAATATTAAGTGAGGTACGATATCAATGAAGAAGAGACATCTGATGTCACTTAAAGATATATTAGAATCCATGAACCGGATTGATTCTTACACAAAAGATATGGGATACGATAGTTTTAGTCAAAATCAATTAGTAATCGATGCTGTGATACGAAATCTCGAAATTATTGGAGAAGCAGCTAAAAATATTCCGGAAGAGGTTAAGAATAAATATAACAAAATTCCCTGGAGAAAGATGATCGGCTTAAGAAATGTATTAATTCATGAATATTTTGGAGTGGATGAATTAATCGTATGGGAGATTATAAAGACTGATTTGCTTAAAATAAAACCGGATATTCTTAGGGCAATTAAGGAAGAAGAGGGCTTAGATATTACCTAAAAGCGTCTCCGATATTTATGGGGAAAATAGATATAACACTTAATTTCCTCCAACCCAAGAGAAAGTTAATAATTCATTTTTGATCTAAACGTCACTATATTAACATCGATCGGGAGGAATTTGATAAATGGCTTGAATCGTTAATTCCTCCAACAGTGGATATTATTAATGGAAGTATTTCCAAATTCAACCTTGATGGTATCATCGGCGACCTTTAAATTATTGTCTTCAGTAATATAACCGGAATAAAAGACGCTGGTCAAAAAGTATCTTTTGCCAGTCTCGCCTTGGATATGATCTTTTTTATCAATTATAAAATAGACATCGGAATTGTTCAGTTCCCCGGAGTTGGATATACCCGCTAAATCCTTGGAGGTTTTTTTGGTCAGCGTTTTGGTTTCGACTACTTTTCCACCTCGTTCTTTTTCATAAACCAGTTTTCCCGAGTCTACAAAGAAGAAATAGTATTCATTCATGGTTGTGTATTCGAATTTCAAGGCGTAAAAGATGTCCCATTTGAAAGAGATTTCATTTTCCAACAAAATATCCACGCGCAGGTAGTCCCGATCGTAACAGGAGATGACTCCATAAATGTCGCACTCGTCGGCATTGGTTACCATATGATCTTTGGCCGGTTCTTCATCGGGAGATACAATCCATTCCATGGCGATATACGGTTCAAAAACATCATCGACTCTGGTGGCGTTGCGACGAGGTATATCCGCGGCGCAAGCGGTTTTCGCCGCTGTTATAAGACAAGCAAAAACTAGGATTGAAACTAAAAGCTTTCGCATTGACGGAACCCCCTTGAATTTAAAAACAGTTATATATAATTATCGGGATAAGACAAATAATGATTAATTAAATTTAGAAGGTTGTATTTGGATGAAGATTGGGAGGGAGGTAAAAAGAATCTCAAACTTTATATTTACTTTGTGTTTATGGTAGGAAATAATCTTATATTTTACAAAAAAGCAAGGAGTGATAATGATGGATGATCATGATCGTCAAAAAATTGAAAAAATAATTCGGGATCGCAAGACGGCTCACGCCTATTATCTGAAAAATTCCAAAGTTTATCGCGCCTTTGTGGAGCTGGAGCAAAAGACTTATTCCGACGGAGAGCTGGCGAAAAAATACAAGGAATTAATCGCGATCGGCATTTCGATCATCATTAATTGCGAGTCCTGTCTTGAATGGCATATCAAGCAGGCATTAGACTCGGGGGCGACCGAAGAACAAATAATCGAAGCCATTGAAGTGGGTGTTGAAATGGGAGGGGGACCGGCAACCGTTTCCAGCAGGTTCGCCTTGAAAGTGTTGGATTATTATCGCGAGAAATTAAAAACAGAGAGTCCCGAAAGTTGAGAGCGCGGCGGATTAAGCGATTAAGGAAAGGAAGCGAGTGATGTTCCCGCTTCCTTTCCTTTTTCTAATTTGCTAAGTTTTAATACGGCTCTTGGGTTTTATAATTTTGGAACTGCTGCGCCGCCTGCTGGATCTCCTGCTGCTGGGCGGCGGTCAACTTATACCAGCCTTTCTTGAACATCATGTTGAACAAATTTCTGGCCGCCTGGTGGGATTCGTTCAGGATCTCCATGACGTCCCGGTGCAGGACTTGGTTGCTGGCCTCACGGGCGAAGACATTGAAGTTGTCGGTAAGATATTTTTCGGTGGCCAAAATTTCGTTGATAAAATCCCGTTCATTCATTTCTGGACCTTTGGTCTGCGGTAATTGGCCGGTTTGGGGATTTTTGATCGCGTTCGGATTTTGCTGCTGGCCTTGATTCGGCAATGATCTTCCCTCCTTTTTTATTTCAGGCGCAAGGCATGAGTGTTGCCAACCGGAAGACGGTTACTGCAAGTATTTCTGGTTGGGGTTGGATTGTACATACTGAAGCAACTTATTGTAGTGCTTCTGGTGCATTTGGCCTACGCCGTCGATCATCTGTTGAAGCTCGGGATCAGTGCAAAAAGACGCATACTGACGGCATTTTTTCATGGCCAATAACTCCCAGGACATGGCGTCCGTAAGGTAGGCCAAGTCCTTGGTGGTGATCACATTAGGCGGTTGATCCATCCGGCCTTGAGGTTCATAGACGCCGGTATTTTGATTGCCTTGGTTCAACGTTCCTTCCTCCTTTTCAAAATCATCCCTCATAATCTACCCAATCTCAGGGGTAGAATATGCCGCAACAACGGTTGGAAACTTTTTTAAAATCCGGCTTTAATATTTTCCAGAGTAATACTCCGTTGCCAAATGGGAAATCCTTTATATTAGGGAGGAGTCTTTTTTCGTGAAACGGAAATGGGTAATAATATTGATCGCAGTTTTGAGTTGGTCGCTGTTGACCCCAAAGACCGGTCTTGCTTTTTCAATTGACGCCAGGGCCGCCATATTGATGGATCCTGTTTCGGGAAAGATTTTATTTGAACAAAATAAAGACCTGCGCTGGCCTCCGGCCAGCGTTACCAAAGTAATGACCATGCTTTTAATCATGGAGGCGGTTGAGTCCGGCAGAGTCGAATGGTCCGATCCGATCCGGACTTCGGCGTTCGCCGCCGGGATGGGCGGTTCTCAAGTATATTTAAA
Organism: Bacillota bacterium; assembly: GCA_012735315.1. Lineage (GTDB taxonomy): Bacteria > Bacillota > UBA4882 > UBA8346 > UBA8346 > JAAYHS01. Next base: position 4,774 of record JAAYHS010000073.1, read on the forward strand.
AGAAGGGGAAGAGTTTTCCTTGGCGGAAATGTTTAAAACAATCGCGATGGTTTCCGCCAATGACGCCAGTACGGCGGTTGCCGAGCATCTTTACGGGTCCAGTCGCGATTTTATCGAAGCCATGAACCGCAGAGCGCAAGAATTGGGTCTGAAAAACACTCATTTCGTGAATGAAACCGGTCTCCCCGATCCTGCTCACTATAGCAGCGCCTATGACTTGGCGGTTATCTCCCGGGAATTGTTAAAATACCCGGAAGTATTAAAATATACTTCCATTTGGTTGGACGATTTTCGCGACGGAACCTTTCAACTACGCAACACCAATGAATTAATCAGGGTTTACCGGGGGGCGGACGGGTTAAAAACCGGACATACCGAGGAGGCTAAATATTGTCTGGCCGCCACCGCCCAAAAAGGCGGTTTTCGGCTTTTGAGCGTTATTTTGGGCGCGGAGAGCGACGCGAAACGGGTTTCGGAAACCCGGCGTTTGCTGGATTACGGGTACCGGAATTTTCAATGGAAACAAATTAAAAAGGCCGGTCAAGAGATTGGACAAATCTATCAAAAATCGGCCAGCCCCGAAATGATCCCGGTCAAGTTAAAAAAAGATTTCGGTTTGGTAGTGGAAAGGGGCAGGGATCAATTGGTGGAAACTCAATTGGCGCCGCTTTCCGGGTTGAAATACCCGCTTAAAGCCGGCGCCAGGGTTGGGGTTTTAAAAGCGGTCTATCAAGGCGAAGTCCTCGCCGAGGAACCGGTTTACACTATGGTGGAAGTTAAAAAAGCCAATTTGATCGTCCAAGGCTGGCGATGGTTGCGGGATTGGGCGCGGGGGTTGCTTAAACGGAAGCCCCTTCAAAGCGTTGTTTATTAAAATTTAGTTTTTACCCCGTGTCTTTGCGTCTCCGTAGCTAATAAATAATTTATTGGCCGTAGATACATGGAGGCGCGGAGAAAGATTAAAACTAAAGTATTTTCTCGATAGTCGCCCACAATGGCTCGTCGGGGCGCGTTAAAAGATCAAAATATGGAAAGCGGGCAATCTCCGCCGCCGGTTAAATCCGTGGGGTTGGGTATATAAAACGTTCTAAATCATTTTTGAGATCGGATATCCTTCGCTGTTCGGCTTCGGAGCATCACGGAGCCCGGCGAGACCGGGCTTTGGAATGTTTTTCACGAATAGCCGTGGGTTTTAACCCGCGGCGAACTAGGTTATTTTTTTGAAAGGAGGCGCCGAATTGAAAAGCTTGATTAAGTTGAGAATCATGGTTGTTTTCGGTTGCGTCTTTTTGAGCGTCGCTTTGTTTGCGCCGGACGTTAGGGCGATGAGTATTCTTCAACCGGGTGCCAGGGGAAGCCGGGTGCTGGAAGTTCAAAAATATTTGTATCAATTAAATTATATGAGGATTAAACCCACCGGGTATTATGGCGGACTAACCAAAGAGGCGGTTAAATCATTCCAGATCGAACACAATCTCGCAGTTGACGGATTGGTGGGTCCGGAAACGATGAACGCGCTCCAAAGAGTAATTTGCCAAAGGAATATGTTGGTCAGATATACCGTTAAACCCGGTGAAACGCTGGAGAAAATCGCGGCCCGGTTCCGGACGGACGCGGCGGTGATTATGGCCCGTAACAACTTGCCCGATAAACAAGTCATCGCGGGTCAAACCCTCTTAATCCCGGCGGGAGATCAGGCGGCCGGCGCCAATTCACGCAACCGCGCCGGAGGGATCCAAGCCGTCCCGTGGTCGATAGTTAACCAATTATGGCGCAATGGCGAAGTCGCGAGGATTATTGATCCTGAAACCGGGAAATCCTTTCAAGCCAAGCGTCTTTACGGTTATTACCATGCCGACGCCGAACCCTTAACCAAAACGGATTCCAAAATCATGAAAGAAATATTCGGCGGTCAATGGAGTTGGGAGCGGCGGGGCGTTGTCGTCCAAGTAAGAAATCTTTATATCGCGGCTTCGATCAATGGGATGCCCCATGGAGGCCAATCAATCTATGATAATGATTTTCCGGGGCAATTTTGCGCTCATTTCTTGGGAAGCAGGATCCATCAAACCGGCCGGGTGGACCGGCAGCATCACGTGATGATCGAGAGGGCGAGCGGTTCGCCGTTGATTTTGGGAGATTTATTAACGCGGGAAGCGGCGCCGCCCATCGCGGAGCCCGGGGAAAAGTGAGGCTAGTCATCCCAGATTTTTAAATTGTGCCGCTTAGCCTCGGCTCTAACCGCTTGTTGAAAAGCATCGGACCTCTGTTGAAGTTCCAGTTTTTTTTGGGCATGGGTCGCGGCGATCAATTTTTTGATGGTGTCGATCTCAAAATAAAGAAACGACAAACAGAAGAAGCTCCGCATGCGGCTATTGGTGAAATATTGCAGGGCTTCTTCAAGCAGCGTCTGTTTTTCCGTCTGTTCGCTGAACCAGCGGTCGATGCCCACCTCTTTGATCTTATTAATATTTTCAATCCACTTTCTTCGGGTTTTAAATCCCACCCAATCCGCCAGGCGAAACAAGCGTTCGCAAGGGAAAACCGCGCACTCGGCGCAGGTTTCATAACCATGTTTTTCAATGCAGCACTTAAAAGCGGAGCAGGACTCGCGGTTGGAACCGAGACCGCAACCGGGGCATTTCGATTTGGATTGGGAGTGAAAACGCGGACAAAGCACGCATGACATTCCGCAACATCCCACCAGGGGATATTGTTTGGTTTTCAATTGGCAACCTCCTTGGAGAGGAATATAACCCGCCGCGAAAGATGTTATAAATTCTCGGGTTATACGAATACCTAAGGAAAAATAATTTCAATTAAAATATCGGTCCGATCGGATGATCGGTTTAAAATCCGGTTTTAACGCCGGGTTACGATCCGTTTTTTAAGGCCCGGATCCGTTTGCGCAGCGAAGGATGGGAATAGTAAAAGGCTTCAAAAATAGGGTGAGGATTAATGTTATCCAATTCCCGGGTGATAAATTTTTCAAAAGTTTTGATTAAGGGAGCGCCGGATCCCAAGATTCCTTTTGAAAAGGCGTCGGCTTGATATTCAAACCGGCGCGAGATCAAGCCGAAAAGCGGAACAATGAAAAACCCCAATAAATCGAAGAAAAAGAAATAGGTAATAAAAAGGCCGCTGTAAAAGACGTTGGGGATGTCGGCGAAACGGTAAGGCAGGTCGGTCCCCAACAAATAGGCGGCAAATAAAATAAAGACGAACGCTTGCAAAATAATCAAGGCCGATAATTTAAGGATATGCCGTTTTTTGCCGTGGCCGATCTCATGGGCCACGACTCCCAAAATTTCGTTTTCTTCATAGTGATTAACCAAAGTGTCGAAGAGAATGATTGACTTTTTATTTCCAAAGCCGGCCATTTGGGCATTGGCATGGGACGATTTTTTGCTTTCATCGGCCACGAAAATCCCATGGACTTTAAAACCCGCCCTTTCCATCATGGATTTGATCCGCGACTCCAATTTTTCATCGGATAACGGTTGTAATTTGTAAAAAAAGGGAATCAACAAGACCGGAACCAGATAAACAAAGACGGTAATCAGCACCAAAGCCAAACCCCAGCCGATTAAAATATCCCTCCAGTTAAAACTGAAGCTGTTACCCCAAATACCGAAGATAACGGCCAGGACGAGACTGGTTAAAATGACGCTGACGGCGAGGCTTTTTAAGGAATCAATCAGCCAGCCGCCGAGCCGGTATTTATTGAAACCGTATGCCGCTTCCAAATGAAAATGGTAATAGTAACTAAAAGGAAGTTGGATTAGCCAACCGATCATTTCGATAATTAAAAAGAACCCAATCCCCTTGAAGATAAACGGAGCCGCCCATCGTTCCACCCAATTGGTGTAGTTGGCATAAATCGGGGTAAATAAAAAAAGGGCGATTAAGAGACTGTCCACCAGAGAACTGGTGATCCGGAAAGCCATTCTGGCGCTGTGATAGGAATCGTTTTTTAACAACAATTCCGGGTCAATCAGGCCCTGTAATTCGGCGGGGACATTTCCGGCGTATTTGCGCAGATGATTTAGGTTAAGCAGATCGAGCCCGAGTTTAACTACAACTTTTAAAACGAATAATGAAACAAACAGCGTGCTAAATAGGTGGATCGACATTAATAAAGCCTCCGACTCTTTTGTTATGGGTTTCGATTTTTTTCCTTCATTTCCTGCCGCTTTTATAAAATGAGTTCTGATTAAGCGCAATGGGCAAGTTTGGATAAGAACGGGTATAAGCAAGTCTCTAGAGGTTTACTTCGGTTAATGTTGAAATTATCTTTAAGAAAACATTTCTGAATATTTGGCAAAGGGGCGGTTCACCATGAGAAAAAACGTGGGATTGATCGATCGCGTCATTCGAATTACGGTTGGTCTAGCTATGCTCAGTCTCGTTTTTTGGGTACGGGGCTCGGAACGGTTTTGGGGGTTGTTGGGCGTGATCCCCCTTGTCACCGGAGTAATAGGGTTATGCCCCTTCTATGCGTTAATCGGATTTAAAACGTGTCCCTTTTCGGAAAATGATGATTAGCTAAAATACCCGCCATTTATTCAAAGAAAAAAAGCAAATAGAACGGAAGGGCCGCGCCGGCCAACGCCAGCGCCAGAATCGCCCAAAATCCAATCCGGTTTCCTTGACGGTAATTTTCAATGGCGAACAAAACCGTATAGAAGGAAATGATCAGCGCCATCCCAAAGGCCAGGTAACCTAACATTTAAGAACCTCCTTCAGCGAGCCTTAATCAACGGTTTACAGGCGGCTGGAACTGGACTCCGACTCTCCGGATATCGACTTTGACTTCGGTTTCAATCATGGAATCCTTGAATTTGTCGGGCCAATGATAGTTTTCATAGGCGGTTGAAGTTATAAAGATTCGCTTTACTTTATCACCGAAACCGAAGACATCGGAGTTGAATTCCTGTTGAGCTTTTTTGATTGTTTTATCGACCCGTTTTTTCAATTCCCCGGCGATCACCCGGCCGAGATAGTTTTCCAGCTGGGGACGGGTATAATCGATTCTGCTTTGAATGCTCACAATATTGGCTTCCAATTTTAGCTTAACCTTAAAAGAATTAACGTTGTTTTGAGGCCGGTACCGGATCTGAACCGGGGCTGTGGCCAGCAAATTAAAGACAATGTAATTATCCTTTTTTAAGGGATCTTCGATGGTTAGCATCGCTTCCTTGAATTCATCGTTCAATAATAATAAGATTTGGGTTTCGTAGATATCAAAGACGCCGACCATGCGATCCTTTTTAAAGATCGCCGAACCGATAAGCCTGATACCGGCGGGTTCTTTTGGCCCCTCTTCTTTCGGCGCCCCGCCTTCGCCCGATTTGGATTCTTCTTCTCCCCCTGCTTGATTTGATTCCGTTTCACCCACTTCCTCTTGGAACTTAGCCAGCAAAGGAAGGTAGTTTTCTTGGGAGTAAGCCTCATAGTTTTTAAGAAAGTCGTTCACGGTCACCATCGGATACATGCCGGTCCGGCGGGACAAGGCCACCAAATCGGTGAAGTATTCCGCGGGATTGGTCTCCAATTTCGGTTGGACTTTCATGATTTCGCCCGCTTTTCCCTTACATACGAAAACCAGCATATTGCGGCGCATCTCACGAAAGCGGATTAGATTGTCGACCCATTTTTCAATCCCATAGCGGGCCAGTTCCTCTCCGATTAAAAGAACCTGATTTTGGAGCAGGGTGACCTCCCGGTTTACGGTGGTGTTGATCAGGTTAAACGCTTCATAAATCGTCGGGGCGTCCATGGAGATTAACAAAACGCCGGGTCCGTCGGCGCCCCCGCCGCCTCCGTTGGATTGGCCGCTTCCAAATTTGGAAGGAATGGCGATCATCGTAGTCACGGTTAAGCCCTTGCGATCCGGACCCAGATCCAACCCCAGGGCTTTGACCAGACCCAGATTTTCCAATTCCCGCCGGTCCCAGCAACCGTTTGTCGTTAAGATTATCAATAAAATACCGATTAGGACGCATCTTTTTTTCATTTTTTAACGCCACCCGGATATTTTCTAAGGGACCCAATCAACCACAGCAACAAAGGAATTCCAAAACTCGCCGCCGAGTAGAAAATAGTAATGAAGGAAGGGGAGGTGGCATAATCGTTCCATTCGACCGCTTCAGTCATTGATCCGGGAATCAGGCTGATGCTGAAAACCAAAACCGCGATTGAAAAAGTTAACGGGCGATAGTTGGCAATCCGGAAGGTTTCGGCGAAACTGACGACGGTTCCGTACAATAGTCCGCTTAGTTGAATTCCGGCCCAGAAAAACCAGAGAAAAACGAAGACCGCTTCCACTCTTTGAATGAATTCGCCGTAAGTAATTAGGCGGGTCAATTGGAAGACCGGAAAGATTAATTTTTGAACCGAGGCATAGTTAAAAACCGAAATGGCCAGGAGGGTTACTCCGGTGTTGATAATAGTCGCTCCCAACAAACTGTAAAGACCGATCCGGTTTATTCTGCCCTGGTCTCTGATCAAGGGGGCGATTATTCCAAAAAGGATAATTTCAGCAAAGACGGAGAGGTGGATTAGGGAATATTTAAACAAGGGAAGCGGCCCCGGGCCTAAGATGGGGACTAAAAAATCAAAAGTGGCTTGGGGGAGGGAGAAAAGTAAAATGACAATCAAAGCCGCTAAAAGATAAGGTCCTAATAACCAGGCGACCCGGGAAAGAGTCTCAATGCCTAAAATGACGGCGTAAATTAATAAAATTAAAAAGGAAAGGGTGATGACGCTAATGGGGGTCCGCGGCAGAATGGCTAAAATGAAACTTTCGGCTAATTGCCGAAGATACATGGAGGTGATCATCAGAAAGAAGAAAAAGAGGATCAACCCGATAATTTTAGCGATAATACCGCCGCAGACTTGGCCGGATATTTGGATGAGATTCTTTCCGGGGTAATTTTTTAACAGGGAAGCGAGAAAAAAATAGCCTACCAGGCTATAGATTCCCGAGAGTAAGACGATGATCCACCCCGCCGCGTCGCCGAGTAAAACCATATTTCGGGGAAAAGATAAAAAGATTTTGGCGGAGAGGATGATCACTAAAAGCGTTAAAGCCTCGTGGTAGCCGATTTTCTCTTCACTTTCCATTTTGGGAATCATCTCCGTTCTCGATTTTTTTGTGGGGGTGGTCCCAGCGGCGGGTGACCTTTTGTTGCCTAATCCAATCTAAGGGCCTTAAAAAGATGGGCCGGTACGATTGATCATAAGCCCGGGGGCGGATGACCCGGTCTTTGTTTTGGGGTTTATAGGGAGCGATCGGAGTCATAAAGGGAACTCCGAAGCTGTTAACGGTAACCAGATGCAAGATTAGGAGGAAGACTCCGAAGGCGATCCCAAAAAAACCGAGGACGCCGGCGAGAATAATGAAGATAAACCTCAAGATCCGGACCGCGAAGGAGGCGTTGTAGTTCGGGACTACGAATGAAGCCAAAGCCGTGAGGGCGATGATAATAATTAAAATCGGGCTGACCACCGAGGCGGAGACCGCCGCTTGCCCCAGAATCAAGGCGCCGACAATGCCGATCGTCGGTCCGATAATGCTGGGAATCCGGACACCCGCCTCCCGGATCAGTTCAAAAGAGAATTCCATAAATAGAATTTCGGCGATGGCCGGAAAAGGCACCGCTTCCCTAGCGGCGGTCATCGCCAATAACAGATCGGTAGGGATCATTTCTTGGTGGTAATTGACGATCGCGATATAGATTGCGGGTAACATTAAAGAAAGGAAGATGGCGATTGTACGGATAAATCTTAAAAAATTACTAAAAGGCCAGCGTAGATAATAGTCTTCGGCTGAATGGATGAAGATGGCAAAGGTGGTTGGAATGACCAAAGAAAAGGGGCTGTTGGCCATCACGACACCGACATGGCCTTCGCGAATAAAAGCTCCGAGTCGATCCGGGCGTTCGGTGGAGAGCATTTGGGGGATGAGGGATTTGGGGTGGTCTTCCAAATACTCCTCCAATGTTCCCGTTTCTGGAATGAAGTCAACCCTCTCCGCAATGCTTGTTATCCGGTATTTGACTTCCTCAACCAGCTTAGGGTTGGCAATATCCTTGACATACATTACCGCCACCAAGGTACGGCTGCGTTTACCGACCCGGAAGATTTCCGTGATTAATTTCGGGTCCTTGACATACCGCCGCACGCTGGCGGTATTGGCTCGGAAGTTTTCGACGAACGCTTCCTGCGGTCCTCGGACTACGGGTTCATTATTGGGTCTGTCGACGCCGCGGTGCTCCCAACCTTTAGTTTCGATAATTATGGCTTGGCCGGAACCGTCGATCAACAAAGCCGAAGATCCGTCCAGCACCCCGTCGATGACATCCTTAAATTTACCGGTTTTTTCAAGCTGATGGCCGGGGAGCAGTTTTTCATAGGCGATATCGATTGGGTCCTTACCGTTGCTTGCCTCATCGGGACCCAACAGCATTAATGGTTGTAAAACGGCAAAGTTTTGGGTATTACGATCGGATAGGCCGTCTATATATATTAATAAAGCTTTGCGATTAAGGCTCGGAATCCGAAAGTCTCGGATAATAATATCCTGATTAAGGGGGAATTCGAACTCCGTCTCCAAAAGGCGGCGGTTTTTTTCCAAACTCGCCGCTAAAAGCTGCTCTTTTGGCTGCTCGGGTTCCGGCCTTTCCCAAGACTTATTTCCCAGCGAGAATTGTTTGCCGCGGGGGCGAATCCGGAAGACGTTTTTAAGACCGCTCCAAAAATTCATGCCGAACTCCAGAACTCCATTATCAATTTGATCTCAGCGGTTTTCAATGGAAAGTAATCGATTCTAAGTTAGTATTAACAATTTCGGGCCGGACTATTTAGAAAATGATTTTTACGCGTCCCCGTGTCTTTGTGGCCGAGTATTTTGCCGCAGAGGCGCGAAGAGACGGGGTGATGGAAACGGAAAGGGGCGCGCTGGATATGAAAAAATTAAAAAGCAAGACCTTGAGGCGGGGGAGTAAAATCGGGATCGTCGCTCCGGCCAGTCCGATCAAGGATCCGGCCGCGCTGGAAACCGGCGTCGAAATATTGGAAGAACACGGTTATCAAGCGGTTTTGGGCGAGTCCCTCCGCCCGGCCGAGGGTTATTTGGCCGGCAGCGATTTTGAGCGCCGCGGGGATTTGGAAAGACTGTGGCGGGATGAGTCGGTGGACGCCATCTGGTGTCTGCGGGGCGGATACGGCAGTGTCAGAGTGTTACCCGATCTGTACCTGGGTTTAATTGAAAAGCGCCCCAAAATTTTGGTCGGATTCAGCGATATCACCGGGATCGAATTGGGACTCTGGAGATTGACCGGTTTGGTTTCATTTCACGGGCCGGTTTTGACGACTTTAGAGAGTGATTTTACGATTAGCCAAGCTTTCCGGATGCTTTCCGGGGAAGCGGTCGGAACCGCGTTGCCCTGGCCCGGGGCCGACAAGTCCGGTTATGTCCTTTTTAGGGACGGCGTCGTTACCGGTCCCCTTCTGGGCGGAAATTTATCCCTAATCTGTTCGTTATTGGGGACCGGTTATTTTCCGAATCTGGAGGGGGCGATTTTATTTGTGGAAGAGACCGAGGAACCCGCCTACCGGGTTGACCGGATGCTGACCCAGTTATTGTTGAGCGGAGCGCTGGAGGCGGTTGCCGGGATAATCGTCGGCCGTTGTCAACCGGTTCCGGGTAAAGAGGAAAAGGAGATTATCGAGGTATTCGCGGAACGGCTCGCTAAATTAAGATGTCCGGCGGCTTATGGTTTCCCGATCGGTCACATCCGGGATCAGTGGACTTTGCCGCAGGGAATTACAGTCGAGGCGGATCTGGGGAAAGGCGAGCTGATTTTGGCGGAAAGTCCGTTTCAAAACTAGAGAACACTCTTTTATCATTTAAATTTAGTAAGCCGCGACGCTAAGCTTTAATACGCCGGTGAAAGATTTCTAAACTTAAACCGGACTTTAATATCAACCGGAATTAGCGGATAAACTTTTTCCCAATCTTTAATCCCGGCGATTTCCATCCGTTTTCGAAATCCAACCGGATCGGTATTTTGAAGCTGCATTTTCTTTACCAAGGCTAGGATTTGACGTTTCAATTGTTTTTCCATTTCGGTTTTGATTGATTTATATGTCGCGACTCGATTGGGAAAACCCTTCGGAATTTGAAGTAATGTCCCTGAAGCCTTGATTTCAACCTGAATTCGGTCGTGATTTCGGTTTCTGATAATTCGTATTCTGGTTTTATATCGGACTTTACTAAAGCCGACCTCTTGATTTTGGACGGTTATTTCCTTATACCCCTCTTCTACTTTACCGGTTAGGACACCGAAAAGATAACTTTCATCGGGATTTAGGGAAGCGACTATCTTATCGCGGCGGAATAGCTTTAATCCTTCTATGATATAACTCTGATTATCCCGATCCGGTTTGATGACGGGCAGATACGGATCGGTAATCCCATTATCGATCCGGGCGACCAGTTCCCAAAGTTTTATGGGAAAAGAACGGGTTAGTTTCAAAGGAGAAGCTTGTTGTTTGCCGATCATTAATCCCGGTTGGAGTTCAAAAGGGGCTTCAAACCGAACTATTTCCGCGGCGCTATTTTCAGAACACATTACCAGGGTTTGATAGGATAAGGTAGGCTGCCGCAAAAAAATTGTCAGGATATTTAAGAGATCATCCTCCGCCGCTTGGGGAGAGATGATAATCAGTTTGACGTTTCCGACTACCATTGACTGGAATATCCGGTCTTCCAATCGCTGCATAGTTTCAATCAGCGATTTGCCTTCCACGACAAATGGTTTAAAGATCGGCTTTTTCCGATCGGTGAAGGGCGAAACGGTTTGAATCAAGTTTTTAATGGTGGGAATCTGAGCGCTTAGCCGGATTCGGCCTTCATTACGGTCCACTCCAATTACCAATACCTGAGCTCGGTCTTCAATTGGAATTACATCCCAACAACCGGATAAACATAAAAGCATTAAAGAAAAAATTAAGCCTAATCGGGCGTGCTTTAATAAACTCATCTTTGCTCCTTTCCATGAAAAAGAGAACCAAACCAGATCAGTAAAACATAGCCGAAAGTATAAAAACCTCCAACTTTTAAAACCGGATCCGCCGTTTCTTTATAATTAATCAGCGTTGTAGATGCAGTTAAAATGAATAAGGCGGTAATAATCAACAAGAGAATTAATTTTGACCGTGAATCCCGCGCGCCCAAAAACTCGGAAAAACCTTTCGAGATCACAATTATGAACCCGGCTACGTTTACCAAAGCAAACGACAGGAAAACTAAAAAAAAGAAAGTAGTGATGAAGTTTTGAAATAAATAATTAGGCGCCAATTCGGTAATATTCATTAAACTCATCACCGGCCATTCATAGCGGATATTCCCTTTGGGCCCGAAGGCCCCCGCGACCGCGAGATACGTTGCTCCTAAAATTAAAGCCCCACCGGTAATGGTCAAAATTATGCCTTTGAAGTTATTACGGAGACTCTCATTACCGTAAAAAGCGCCAAAAACCCATACCGGCGTAAAAATGAGCAACCATAGATCCCATTTTTTTAAATATCCTAAATCGCGATGGATATTCACCGGGTGAATATTTAAAAAATTAACTTGACGGTAACTAATAAGCAGTAACATTAAAAATAGCGGAACCATAATCATCAGCGCCGACGATAATCTTCCCAAAGCTTCCTCGCCTAGCGAAGCCATATACCCCGCGATTAACAAAAAGGCTAGAGTTGTTACAAACCTCGGCGTGCGGAAAAGAATAATCGTCGCCACCTCATCGGTAACCCTTCTGGTAAGCAGCGCCGTCAGTAAAAAAATTATTATTAGCCAAACCGGAGCGCCGATTTTGCCGAGCGGTCCCAGTAACTTATTTCCCATATGAATAATTGTTTGATCCGGGTATTTAACAGCCAGCGATTTAATGACGAACAGGCTGAAGATGGCGATTAAGAATCCGATGAGAATCACTAAATAAGCATTGACACCGACACTTGGAGTAATCACATACCGGTTAAAGGATAAACCGAAGGTTAACAAAGATAACAACAAAACCGGCATAAATAGTTTACTGGTTAAATGGGTCCTTTGCATGTTTACTCCTCGGGATATTTGTCGCCCCGCCTCGGCTGAAGCGGTTTGGCCGTTTGGGGACGTTTTAAACGCAACCAATGAGGCGCCCGAAATACCGAATCAAGTACGCCGGTTGTTTGCCATGGTCCCCAGGGCGCCGAATACGGGGTGCCGAAAGAAGACAGACCGGCGACATGAGCCGTGATCAAGATTGCTCCCAGGATAAAGCCATAAAGGCCTAAGAATGAGGCGCCAATAATTAAAATATACTTTAAAATCCGCCAAGTTAATCCTATCGGATACTGTACGCTGGAAAAAGAGGCGATGGCTGAAATACCTACTATAATTAGTGTGGGGGTCGAGATAATACCGATCTGCATTAGAGAAAACCCGACGCTGATTCCTAGGGTTACTCCTATTGTTTGATTGGCGCCGCGCGGAAGTCTTAATCCCGCTTCCCGCAGCAGTTCTACCAGCATTTCCGCAATCAGTACTTCCAAAAAAAGGGGAAAAGGGATTCCGATCCGGAATCCGGCCACGGTTAATCCGATAAAAATCGGTAGGAGTTGGGGGCTGCTCCCGATGAGGGCGATATAAAGACCGGGTAATCCGACAGCTAAAAGATTGCCGAAAAGTCTGACGAGCCGGATTAAACTCCCCGCCCAATAGTTAAAATAGTAATCGTCCGGAGCTTGATAAAGGTCGTTTAAGGTGATCGGGACAATAATCACTTGCGGGTTATGGTCAACCAAGATCGCTATCCGGCCTTCCAGGATTGACCCGACAATTTTATCGGGGCGTTCCGAAGTCAAAGATAAAGGCATGGTGGTTCGTTTATTATCTTTAATGAATTCTTCGAGGACTCCCGGTTCCAAAATTCCGTCGATATCAATTTTGGCTAACCTCTTTTTTACTTCCAGCGCCAGATCGGGGTCGGCCACATCTTTCAAATACACGATTGCTACTCTGGTCCGGGTACGGCGGCCGATTATTATTTCATCGGCTTGAAGATGGGGATCGGGCAGTCGCCGCCGGATCAAACTTAAATTGTCGAAGATATCTTCAACAAAACCATCCCGTGGGCCGCGGATCGCTTGTTCATTGACGGGGTCTTCGGGGGTTCTTTTAGCCATTGAACCGGTTAATACCGCGAACGGTTCCCGTTTCGGCAAATAGACGATGGTAGCGCCGCGATATAGGTGGAAATGGGGCGAAATTGCTTCTCCGGAGTCCAATACTTTCCCGGCGGCGGTAAAACTTTTTTCCGTCATGGAGCCTAGCGTATTTTGGGTTAAGATATTGATTACCGGAGCCGGATCGGCCAAACCGCGCAAGTAAGCGATTTGGACCGGCAAACCGTCTTTTGATTCGATAGTACGAATCTCCAGGTCCATCGGTTCGCCGAGGGATTCGGCCAATTCGAGGATGGCGGTTTTGGGATTTTTACTCATAAATCTAGTATTTCTTGATATGGTTGTAAAAATTCGTATTTATATATTCAAGCCCCCGCCTCACACCCGCGCGTGGCTTAAGCGCTTGATGATAGTTGGTTGCCGCCGCCTCTCCCGCAACGCAAGCATTTTTTGAAGGTCGGGAGAGGGGGCGTATGGTTGAAGCGAGTTTTCGCTTTTCTTTTTTGACAGACTTCGGGCGAAAACAACTAAAACCACGAATCTAACATGCCGCCCCTCTCCAAACCCTCAAAACCGGATAACGTTTGTGGAGAGGGGGTCGAGTAGATAGAGCCTTCACAGGCTCAACCCCTCACAGAACCGTGCTTGCGCAATTAACGCACACGGCTCTTCATTACAACATTTACTACTTAGCAAGGTTTACGTTCATAGATTTTTACATAGATCCTTGGCGGAGGAAGCGGATATTTCGCCAACAACTTTTCAAACTTATCCCATTCGAAACTTTTCCGCTGACTTCGCCGGTTTAACCATTTGAATAACAACTTATTTACAGCGCGCCCATATCGATATA
>JAAYHS010000009.1 GCA_012735315.1 Bacillota bacterium
AAATATAAATAAGTCTTCGCCATAACGATCCCATAAAATGATGAAGCCAAAAAATTAGCGACAGCGCTGGCAAATGAGATTGTTTCCAACTCCGGTATTTTAAACAGTTCAGTTACAATATAGACAAAAAACCAGATGCTTACCCCAAAAAACCATCCTTTATAAATCAAGTTTTTCGTTCCGATCACCTTGAGTAGATAAACAAAGATGATACCGGCGGCCGCCGAAAAACCCCAACTTATAATTGTACCAAACAATAATTCTAATAGCCCATGCGCTCTTCAGCCATAAACTAAGATTGCCGCAAATCGGCGAAGCGCAAAGTCCCAAAATTGACTAATGAAAACAGGTATCCCAATACAGTAGTAGCAATTCCCCCAATAAAACCGGCTATACTCCCTTTGGTAAAACGATCTTTCAAGTCCATCCTTTCGCTCTTCCTTTCAAACCTTTGTTTGATTTGATTTCACAATTTTTTTATAGATTATCCTCCACTATCTTTAACTATTCAAGTTGTCCGGGGCTTAAAAAAGGGCAATCCAATTTAAACTTTGAGCCTATCACCAGCCAAAAAGCTTACTACTCTGATTAACGTCATTAAAAGTAGGCGCCGCTTCTAATTTAGTCTGATTTTACCAAACAAAAAAGTTTAACTCAAATGCGGCCAAACCCTTCTTACTCCCTTTATTGTTTTAAAAAAAATTTATATATTTACCGAAAAATAGAATCTTATTCTCAAATAAAACCTCAATTCGCATCAAAATTAAAAACGGGAGCCAACAAAATTCTCTAGTAGCTTCCGTTTTTAAATACTATTCATTTCAGAAAAACTCATGGATTTAACCGTATATAAAATGGTCCAACAATCTAATCATTTAAGATAATCGCGGATATAAGCAATATACCGGTCAACCATACCCAGCACCACCTTCTGATTTCCACATTATCGGTTTCGTCCTTTCCAATAGGCACTTCGGTAGCGGGGATACTAGGGACCTTTAACATAAGATCATCAAATTCCAGCTTCATTTCGGATAGACTTTTTTCTAGATCCGACAATTTTTCCTTGATCGCTTTGACCTTCTCGACTGCATCATTCTTTGTCGCTCGGTCCAAAGTTGGAATCCGTTTTGAAAGAGCATTCCTTTCCGCTCTTAAGGAATCAACTTCATTCCCTGATTTGGCCATCAAGTTCTAAGAGCCGATCAAGATCCACCTTCATTAACTTATCAGCGATCGCCTTTTTAACAATTTCCGGGTTTTTCCTTATAAAATTGATATCCAACATGACTTTACCTCCATTATAAACTTAAAACCTCCCGACCCTGAACCATACAGGGACGAGAGGTTATACCCGCGGTGCCACCCAGTTTAATTAGAAACATTCTAATTCACTCGATGCATGATAACCGATGCGCGGTTTAGCTCTTCACTAACGTCTCTAGGGCGGAATAGATGAGACTTCGGTTGATTCGCACCCTTCATCAACTCTCTTGATTCGAAGTCTTCATTACTTCCCCATCATTGACTTGAATTATTAAAAATGCAACCAATATTTTCTATATTTTACTATATAACTACTTTTTATGCAAGGTAGCTTTTAGACTTTCCAATCAAGAACTTCAACCTTCAAACCAATACTTTTAAGTTAACTACTCCGAAGTAACCACCGCCGGTTCCCACCCATCCCGGATAAAAACCACTTCGGAGACCCGGCCCGGTTGGACCGTGATAATTTGAACCCTGGCGCCGATAAAGTCTTCCTTAGCGATGGAGACCCGGTACTCGCCGGGGGGCAACTCAGCCAAGCCGAACCAGCCGCTCCCGTCGGTATAAACCTCGCGAACCACTTCTCCTTCTCCGATAGGAGCGACCAGTTCAATGGTAACCTTCAACTGATCCCAGCCCTTTCCACCCGGTTTGGAAACCACACCCATTAAAAAACCTTTCACCGGATTTGATTTCCAAGGCATGTCCGGGAGCGGCGCCGGTGCTGGAAAAACCGGGCGGGTCTGAATTGAACCGTTTAAAACCGGATCATAATAAGAACCTTCCCTCGAAAGCAATGGAAAAAGCCAACCGTTGGTATCCGGTAGATAACAATGGGGCTGCCTGGGTAGAATTTTGTTATCGACCCGTTCTTTAAAGTCCTTATTGCTGTAAAGATGGCTCGATCCATAGGAGTAAAGCGCCACGCCCGCCGCCCGGTTGCCGGAAGCGGACGGCGCCTGGGCCCGCTTGATCTGTTCCAAGGAATGCTCGATATAATTGGTGAAAATTCCGGGACCAATCACGATTTGCCTACCGTATTGATGATTCTTTTCCCACTCGATCCACC
>JAAYHS010000074.1 GCA_012735315.1 Bacillota bacterium
GATAGAGCATCTTTCTTAAACTGTTCTGTAAATTGTCGCGCCATTCTTTTCATCCTCCTAAATATAAATTATCCTATCTGGGAGGAACTGTCCATGTTTAACTTGTACTATTTTTATACTACCACGGGACGAAGTCTTTTAACTCGACATTCGGAAGTACGGCATGGAGATGACGATCCATAAAGTTTTTAAATATCCCCGGCACATCATGAAAATAGATCGGTGTTCCATATATTACTATATCGGCTTCTTTCTCTTTATTATACAGCATGCCGAAATCATCCTCCACCGCGCAACGGCGGGTTTTAATGCAAGCCAGGCACCCGTTGCAATATTTCACGTTATAATCGTACAGATTAACCATTTCCGTAAGATGTCCGTTTTGGGCCGCCCCCTCAAGAATTTTACCGCAAATCGCGCTAATATTGCCGTCCCTTTTCGGGCTGGCCACAATCGCTAATACTTTCAAATGTTTTCCCCCTCATCATAGTTATTGTTGGCAACTTAATTTTCGGTCCGCGCTATCCGATCGCCTCTGCCGGACAATTCCGGACGCATTCCAGGCATAAAATGCATTCCGTGTCCGTCACTTTTCGGCCTTGGCTGATATAAGCCATGACATCGATATCCATCGGACATTTTCGGCTGCATCGACCGCATTTAATGCAATCTTTGTCCGAAGGTCCGAGTTTAATCAGCCTTAAGCCGCTCGGCAACTTCATCACCAAGGAAACCGGACAAGCAACCTTACAAAATGCGCGCCGGTCTTTAAAGATAAACGCCAATGCTATTCCAATCAAATAATAAAGGCCATTGCCTATAAACATCCAAGCCATCTCACTCCGGTTCAGGTAATCCGACCGGACATCGTAGTTTAAGAAAAATATCAGAATTAACGGGAAAAGGATTGAAATTCCCAGAGATAAGTAGCGTAGTTTCTTAAATTCCGATTTTATTCGTCCTTCTTTTTTAACGGGCAGCCATTCCAAAACGGCCGCCGTCCAACAAGCCCAACCGCAGAAACCGCGTCCCCAGATTAAAGGTCCAAATACCTTGGCCACGGCGTAATGGATTACTCCTTTGAAAATAAGCCGACCGAAAGAAGCAATACAATCCCCTCAAGCTGGAAATTTTCATTATTAATAATCGGAACAAAAAGGAGTAAAACCGGTAAAATTAAAACTAAGGAAATCCGTCTTCCTAAATTTGCCTTTTCCGGCGCCGCTTTGGCTTGAATGAAAATCCCCACCGAGATCGCCAAACCGATCTATGGGAAAATTATCCAAAAACCCCACCAGCCCAGCGTCAAATACAAGGACGCGCCGATTATCAAACCGATGATCATCGGCGCTGCAAACATAATATCTTTAAAATCAAAATAGTCCGTCCTGGTTTTTAAAAACATGCTACCACCCTTCTTTCAAAAACTATTGCTTTAATTATAAAACTCGATCTAAGATAATGAATCATTCCGGAAGACCGTTTTAAAAATAAAAAAGTAGGAGCTTTTTCTCCTACTTTCGGAGGATGTTACCTATTACCCGACTCAACCTTTTCCACCAGATACCTCCAGTACCTTGCCGGTAAATGCTGTCTTTGAAGATTCGGATTCATTCGTTCCTTGATTTCAATGCTTTTAAAGTATACATTCCAAAGCTTTTGTCTTTCCAGTTCCTCCTCGGGAAAAGGATCCGAGTCAAATCCCGCCTCCAACTCCGGTTTTAATTCTACATTTCGCAAGAACCGGACCTCATTCCCATCATAATACACCCCGCAATTCCGGCGCCGGTCGTGGATGAACCAACGCTGGTCGGGGAATCTTTTCCGGAAATGCTCGGCCAAAAGAGGAGTGATTTGATGGTCCGGTTCAATCGGCGCATAGTAAAACCCGGTTTCAATTTCCCGAAATCTAAGAATGCCCTTGAAAAGGTTCACCTCTTTGGAAACCTTCTCCATGGCTTTTCGGACTTGGAAAACCACCGGATCGGATAATTTGGTTTCAATGTTTCGATCAGCGGCCATTACTTTTTGGAGGTACTCACAGAGCGCGATTTCACTACCCGGCTCCTCGGAAAGAAAACAATAAAGCACCGTCTTTAATCCGTCCCGGGAAAGTTTTTTTAAAATCGCTCCCAAAAATTCCTTTGCTTTCTCAAAATCCGTCTCAATCAAGCGGATTTCAGCGAATAAATCAGTCTTTAACTTGTCTTCGGTTACAATTGTTTCCGGGAGTTCGTCCCGTTCCATCGCTTCCCGCACCGCCGTCAAAAACCCGTCGAAAGTACCGTCGTAAATATAATGAAGCATGTGATCCTCCGCAAAAATTTATGTTGGTTTATGGTTCCACGTCTATCGTTCCGGGTTCCGCGTTCCGAGTTCCGGGTTTGGTTTATGGCCTATGGTTCCATGTCTATCGTTCCGGGTTCCGCGTTCCGAGTTCCGGGTTTGGTTTATCGCCTATGGTCCCATGTCTGTCGTTTCGGGTTCCGAGTTAAATCTCGGGGCCATAATTTCAGTCTATTATTTGAGATCTATGGTTTATGGTTCTCTATAGTTCCGAGCCTATCGTTTCGGATTGCTTCATTGACAGAACAGTAAAAAACGCGGAACGCGGAACAAGCCTTGAACGCAGAACGTTGAACGCGGAACGCGGAACAAGCCTTGAACGCAGAACGAAACATCTTCGAATCACAAAGAAAACAAAGGCAGCTGCAATTCATTCTCGACTTTGATCCTTTTATCCGCCGTGTCGGTTAAAGCTTGTCTCAAGGAGACCGGGTTATCGATCTTTTCGAGATACTTTCCCCGGCAGGTCAAAAAGTACCTGGCCCGCTTCATCGCCACGCCCAACCGTCTTAAATCCTCAAAAGAAAGCGACCCATACCGCCTGGCTTCAATTATCCGCCGCGCCGACTTTAAGCCGATCCCCGGCACCCGGAGCAACATTTCAAAATCGGCCCGGTTCACCTCTACCGGAAAGAGATGCAGATTTCGAATCGCCCAGTTGGTCTTAGGGTCAAGCTCCCGGTCTAAGTAAGGCTCTCCAGGGTCCAACAACTCTTTGGCTTGAAATCCGTAAAAACGAAGCAGCCAATCCGCCTGATAGAGCCGGTTTTCTCTGCGGAGCGGAGGCGCCGTTATCGCCGGCAACAACGAATGCCGGTTTACCGGTACATAGGCCGAGTAATAAACCCTCTTTAAGTGAAATTTTTGGTATAACCCCTCCGCTAATTCTAAAATTTGAAAATCGCTTTCCGGAGTAGCGCCCACTATCAGTTGCGTGCTTTGTCCCGCCGGAACGAATCGGGGTGTTTTGCGGAGCAGTTTTCGTTCATCCCGGTAACGGTCGATCTGGGAACTTAGATACTTAAACGAAGTCAAAATATACTCCTTTGATTTATCCGGAGCAAGCAGCTTTAAGCCTTTCTCCGAAGGGAGCTCAATATTAACGCTAAGGCGGTCCGCATAAAATCCCGCTGTTTGCAGCAGTTCCCGACTGGCGCCGGGGATGGCTTTCAAATGAATATAACCGTGGAAATTATGTTTCAACCTGAGTTCCTTGGCGACCTGAACCATTAACTCCATGGTATAGTCGGCATTCTTCAAAATCCCCGAACTTAAAAAAAGGCCCTCGATGTAATTACGCCGGTAAAAATCAACCGTCAACCCGACTATTTCGGCGACGGTAAAAGCGGAACGGGGCGGATCATTGCTGCGGCGGTTGACACAGTAAGCACAATCATAAATACAATAGTTGGTTAACAATACTTTAAGCAAGGAAATGCACCGGCTGTCCCCGGACCAACTGTGACAAATCCCGGAAACAGCGGCGTCGCCCAAACCTTTTCCCGGATTCACTCGTGCGCTGCCGCTCGACGAACATGATACGTCGTATTTGGCAGCGGCAGCCAGAGTACTGAGTTTTTCCATTAGTTCCATGAACTTTGACCCTCACTATCACAATTATAGCAAGAACATATGTTCGGGTCAACTCTAAAATATGTAATATATAAACGATACTTGCATATAATTTACCGAGTATCATCAATAATAAGATCCTTCAAAACATGAATCAACCCGAAAAGGAGCCGACGATGAAAAAAATAATGGTTTTTATGATCGCGGCGGCGATCGTCTTTTCATTGACGCCGGTTACGGCCGGAGACCGTTGGGAATTGATCTTAACCGATCAGCTGGCCGAGTATTATTTTGATCCGGAAACCGTCAAAATCATGACCGACCATGCTTCAAATCAGATCTATTTGGAGGTCCGGGTTAAGGCCTTATATAACGAAACCGGACGCGAAACATACCGCCAAAGTCTGGCTAGAGCCGAAATTCCGACTCCTGGTTATCAAAAATTCAGTTACACAATTAATCATTTGTTATTCAAAGATGAAGAAGTCTGCCTTCTGGGTGTTTACGATTATAGTGACGCCGGGGCCGTTCTCAGGTCTTACGATGCTCCGTTCAGGCGCTGGATGGATATCATTCCCGGTTCGACCATCGAAGCATGGTATGACGGGATAATCGCCTACATGATCAGTAACATAATAAAAGAGCCGTCCAAAACGTCCGGTGTCTAAAAAGCGATAAATTGGCGGTTTATTGTGAATAATAGTATTCAACATGAAAAACATCTTCACCGCCGGCTATCGACATTTCAATCGTTATCGCCAGATTATCAATATTATCAGCAAACACGGCCTTGGACATTTATTGGACTATCTCGGACTCAAAAATCCGCTTAAGCTTCCGGGCAACAAACGAAAGATCCGGGAAGTCAGAACCGTCGCGGTCAGAGTTAAAATGGCGTTGGAGGAATTGGGGCCCGCCTTTATCAAGTTGGGTCAAATTTTAAGTATAAGGCCGGATCTGTTGCCTTTCAACTACCTTGCCCAACTGGAAAAACTGCGGGAATCGGTAAGCCCGGTCGGTTTCGACCAAATTCAAAAAATCATTGAAGCCGAATTGGAGCGCCCAATTTCAGCCGTTTTTAGTAAAATCGATCCCCACCCCGCCGCTACCGCTTCGATCGGCCAGGTGCACGCGGGACAATTGCTTACCGGAGAGACGGTGGTAGTAAAAGTCCAGCGGCCCGGTATCCGTAAGGTTGTCGAAACCGATTTGGAGATTTTGGAGGATCTGGCCCGGCTGCTGGAAACCCGGACCGAATGGAGGCGCGTTTATAATCTTACCGGTCTAATCGAAGAGTTTTCCCGGTCAATCCGGGATGAGCTCGATTACGTGATCGAGGCCGAAAACGCCGAACGATTTAATAAAAACTTTAAAGACGACCCCACCGTGAGGTTCCCGAAGGTCTATTGGGAGTACGCGACGCAGCGGGTGCTGGTTTTACAAGCGATATCCGGTTTAAAAATAAACGACGCCTTCGGTTTCAGCGAATTAGGGATTAATAAAACCGAAGTCGCCCAAAATCTAGTCAATACCGTTCTCAAGCAAATACTGAGCGACGGTTTTTTTCATGCCGATCCTCATCCGGGGAATATCATGATCGCCCCCGACGGCGGTATCATTTTTTTGGACTTCGGAATGGTGGGACGCCTAAACAATTGGATGCGGGAACGCTTAAGTCTGCTGCTCTTAAATATTGCCCAAGAAAATGTCGACAATTTCGTGGACCTCATTATGGAAATCAGCGACGTCAAAGGCGATGCCAACCGGCTCGCCTTACGTCATGAGGTTCACTACCTATTCGACAAATATTACCATCGTCCCCTCAATCGGATCAAAATCGGACCGGCTCTACGCGAATTATTAAGTCTGGCGTTGGAGTACCGTTTTAAATTCCCCAAAGAACTTTCCCTCATCGCGCGCTGCGTCTTTGTATTGGAATCAACTGTTTCCCAGTTGGCTCCGGAACGAAGTTTGCTGGAACTTTCCCGTCCTTTCGGGTCAAAACTCATCCATGAACAATTCGCTTGGCCTTATCTTTCCAAAACGGGATTAACTTTGCTGCAGGACTGGTTCTTTTTTTCGCTGGAATTGCCCGCGCGACTCAAAAACCTGCTGCGATTAACTGAAAACGGCGAACTGAAAATCAGCTTGGAACACCATAATTTCGACAGCTTCATCACTAAAATGAATTTAATCGGAAACAGATTAGCCTTCAGTTTAATTATCGCCGCCATTATCGTCGGCTCGTCGTTGATCGCTCAACAAACGCAGTTGGCGTTTTTCGGCAGTTTCCCCATCGCCGAAGCCGGATTCTTGATCGCGGTATTAATGGGGATCTGGCTATTAATCTCGATTATCCGTTCCGGGAAAATATAAAAGCGGCGCTTGCCGCTTCTACTAGAAAATACTTTGGTTTTAATCTTTCTCCGCGCCTCTGTGTCTCTGTGGCCAATAAATGAATTGCCACGGAGACGCGAAGACACAGCGTAAAACTTATTTTTCATCTAAGACCCATGATGGGTCGAAGTCGTGAAATCCATAGATGGATGGCAGCGACCTATAACGCGCCCCGGATATGCCGGGGTGGAAGGCTATCTAAATGCTCGACTTAACTCCCTTTAAGAACGCGCCGTCGCCGTAATATTCGCCTTAGTCCCCGTTGGGTCATAGACCGGTTCTCCCAACCACCCCTTGGATCTCAACTCCCGGTATACGGCTTCCATTTTTCCGTTCCGGTGAGCCAGGATCAATTTCTTGACTTCCGGGACCCGGAAAAGTCGATTGCCCAACCGTCTCCAGCAGCCCCTAAGTTGAAAGCGGCGCTTTCTTTGCAAATCATTCACCAATTTAATCGTTAAGCTTTCGATTTTTCCCAAATATTCAGGATAATGTTCGATCCGTTCCCAACTGACGTTAAAGCCTAGAACCCCGGAAACATACCCGTCTTTAAAGTAACTCGAGGTCAAATAGGCGAGTTTTTTAGCCGCCCTTACCGCGTCAAAAGTCTCGGTAGTAGCGATTGTCAATATGTATTTATCCGCGAGAAACCCGGTATATTGATTATAAAACCCGATTCGGTTAAGAAAATTCTGCATGGCCGGGTCCGGTTCGCCGCCGAAAGCCTGGGACCCAATAATAATCCCATCGGCCTGAGACAACTTTTGACGAAGTAGTTCCAAATCATCGTTAATCCCGCATTTACCCTTAGCCAAGCAAGAGCAACAACCCTTACAAATTCTAACTTCATAGTCGGGGATAAAGATCTCTTCAACCAACGCTCCTTGATTGGCGGCAGTTTGTAACGCCACCCGAATCAAATTTGCCGTATAACCGGTATACGATAAACCGCTCGAAATTCCGATTATTTTCAAATTGATTCCTCCTTCAGTTACTATAATATATAGTATTATAATATATAGTAGATGTCAAGTCTTTTCCCTTCGATATAGTTGAATTAACTCTTCAATCCAATCGATCAACGCCTTATTCACCAACTGAAATTGGCGGAAAATCGCTCTACTGGCCAAGGACGACATTTGACCGGACAGCAACCTTTCCGCCAACGTTTTTTGTTGATAATAAAAACCGTTCCGGATATTTTCCAACATTCTGACGGCTTTATCCGAATCAACCTTGTCAAGGTTGATAATCAAGGCGTTTAGATCAAAATTAATCTTGAGCCTCTCGCCGGCATATTTATACATTAACTCCATAAAGTATTGCCGCCCCCGCTCAGTAATCCGGTAAATCGTTTTTTCCGGCATTTCACTCTCTTTAACGGTGTGGGCGGCTAAATATCCATCATTATTTAATTTCAGCAAGTTTTTATAAATGGCCGGAGTGCTGATCTTTACCATCTCTTTGATGCGCTCGCGTTCGATGAGTTTGTCAAGATCATAAGCGCCCATAGACTCGTCCATTAAAAATCCAAGCAAAACCAGGTTGATGACGGACAGACAACTCACCTACTTAGAAATGATTTCTCCGTGACTCTGTGTCTCTGTGGCCAATAATAAATGAATTTGCCACGGAGACGCGGAGACACCTTTAATGTGCCCGGCAAGCCGGGGTGGGTGATTACTTATAAAATATATTACTATAAAATATAGTATAATAAACAAGTCTCCAATTGTCAAGATTTAACAAGCATTATTCGTCTTTAAAATATCAAATCAATAAGAAATAAACCACGCCGATCGAAACCAATACCGGCCAGATTAACCCTTCCCGAAACCAAGCGATTATGGCGGCCGCCCCAATCCCAACAATGGCGACCCATGGCTTTTCCGGGATAGCTTGATACACGCCCGGAATTATCAACGCGCCCAAAGCGGTATAAGGAATACAATCCAAGAAGCGTTTCCAAAATTCAGACACCGATTTTTTAGAAATGTAAACCAACGGTATTAACCGCGGCAAATAGGTTACCAAAGCCATCCCCAAAATTAACCACCCGTATTTCAAGCCGACTCCTCCCTTCGCGACGGAATTAACCAAGCCCCGAGCAAGCTGCTTACAATGATGGCCGCCGCCAAATTCCACGAACCGGGCCAAAGCTTAATCCAATTCAATAACATGTGAATTAGACCTGATCCTAACGCCAGCGCCGCAATGAAACCCGATTTCTTAAGCCCCGGAACTAAAATCGCCACGAATAAAGCGTATAACCCGATCCCCATGCTTTCCCGCAGCGAGCCCGGGAGTACCCCGCCCGCCAAATAACCGCACAAGGTTCCGCTAACCCAGCCCAGGTAAGCCGTTCCTTCCAACGCCAAAAGAAATAAAACCCCGATTGATTTTGGATAGGTGGCGGCCACCGCAAAGGTTTCATCAGTCACTCCAAAGGCTACCAGCGGGAGCCAGCGCCGGTTTTGCCCCTTAATTTTAGCGGCCAATGAAGCGCTCATCAACAAATGGCGCAGATTCAGCAGGAAAGTGGTAAAAATGATCCCGCCGAACGCGACGCCGGTTTTAATTAAATTTAACGCCATAAACTGACTGGCGCCGGCAAAAACCATTACTGAAAAACTCAGACTATCCCCGGCGGATAAGCCGATTGTTTTCGCTAGAATTCCGAAAGCAACCGCCACCGGAAAATAGCCGACGAAAACCGGGAGGCCCGCCTTAAAGCCTTCCATTGCTCCGGATTTCGATTCCCTATTCATCAAGCTCAACCTTTCTCTTATTTGATAAAAGATTCCTTAAGCTTTTATAAAATGACTCCCCATGAATCATTAAGAGCAAACCCGTTAAAATCAACGGCAAGCCGTAAAATAAGAAAGGCGTGGGAGTTTCTTTGCCAATCACCAAGCCCAGAAAAGTGGCGATTAAAGGATTAACAAAAGCGTAACTGGAAATCCGGACCGCCGGTTCATTGGCGATTAAATACGTATAAGCGCAAAAAGCCAGGGAGCCTACCACCGCCAAATAACAAAGTCCCATCAAGGATGAAAATGAAACTTCGGTTAGCAATTGAGCAAGCGACGGTTCAGTAAAAGCCATCCCCAGCAGGCAACCGAAACCGACTATTAACATCTGGATGCTGCTGTTAACCAAATTATCGGGATATACTTTTAGTTTATGCCCTAAACTGGTGGCGAAACTCCAAACCAAAAGGCCGCAAATCACCAGCAGCAAATCGGGAGTAAGGCTGGAACCGATGGACTTTCCATTATATAAAAGAAACGCGACTCCGGTAATTCCTACGAAAATCCCCAAGGAATTGAAGACGGTTAATCTTTTTCTAAAAAGCAACCAATCAAAAAACCCTACAAAAACAGGGGTGGACGCCAACACCAACGCCACCAGATAACTATCGACTTTCCGTTCAGCCACGCTTATCAGCCCGTTACCGCCGAACAGCAACAAAAACCCCAATAGGGCCGACGCCCCGATCTCTTTAACGGTAGGACGCCGTTTCAACCGTCCCGCCAAAACCGCAAATCCGCCGATTAAGACTCCCCCAAATAGCCAGCGAAATCCCACCACATAAAAAGGAGGAATGGTTTCCACCGCCATTTTAATGAAAAAATAGGTCGAGCCCCAAACAATATAAATAGTCAAATATGAAAGCAGAATCAAAAAACTGTTTTTTCGCATTTACCTTCCTCCGCTTCATGCAGTTTTGGTCTTAATCGCCAACGCGCTCTCTGTTTTAAAACGGCGTCACATCCCTTTTCCCGGACGGGCTTCCCGGAACCATAAAATTTAATATTCGAGATTAATCGGGTTATGCCTTTGAATCTTTTAAACGATACCGAAATTTAACAATCAAATTATTACCGCCTCCCTATAGCTCCTTAACCAAACCGAATTAGCGGCAAAAACATTTGCGCAATTGGGTAATAATAAAGAAATTGGATGATCCGGCGGAATCCAAAAGCGCCGGTCAAAGAATTAAGGCGACTTTTTCAATTCATTAAAGGAGTTCCCATTCGGGTAGCCAATATTATATATGGATTAATCTGGCTTAAAACCGCCTGAGTGGGAGCTAAAATAAATGAATATCTTATCCAGTCTGCGCCAATTTTTATATCCGCCCGAATTTCGCATCAACCCGGTAAAATCATTCGATATAAACACCATTTTGAAGGTGGTCGCCAACTTACCCGACAAAGGAATCTCGGAAGTCATCAGCGAGGAATCGCTCAAGTTTTTAAGCGATTTAAGCGTTAGTCTTTGG
The DNA here is from genome assembly GCA_012735315.1 of Bacillota bacterium. Lineage (GTDB taxonomy): Bacteria > Bacillota > UBA4882 > UBA8346 > UBA8346 > JAAYHS01. The sequence goes on from JAAYHS010000074.1 coordinate 10,601, forward strand.
CGTTTGGAAAAAAAAATGATTAAGCCCGGAACCGATCAACCGCTGGAGAAGTATTCCCGCGCTTATACTTCTTTGACCTCGATTTGGAATGCTTTGATTCAAGCCGGAGTAACGGTTCGGGAGCACACCGGCCTAGTATTTGATCCCGGTTTGCCGCTGTCGGTAATTGGTTATCAAGTAGTTTTGGAAATTTCAGAGCCAAAAATTATTGAAACCATTAAACCAACGGTTTATCTCCAAGGAAATCCAATTCAATACGGCGAAGTTATCGTAGGAATTCCGCCGGATCTAGAACAAAACTCATGAACAGCAAAGGATCATTTAATAATATCATAAACGAAACTGCTCAAAATATGGCTGAAGCCGATTCAGCCATCAGCCTTCTCGGCAAGGCTCTATTACCGAAAGCCGCCGAGCTTGCCCGCGCCGGTAAATACTTGGAAGCGGAATGTTTATTATTGCATTTGGTCCAAGAAGGATGCGAATCGCCGGTCATCTATGACCTTTTAGCGCGGATCCGGGCTCAACAAGGCCGTTTGTTGGAAGCGCAATCATATTGGGCGGACGCCAGTCGGTTAAAACCAACCAAGGGATGCTATCGCGCCGCTTTGAAACGAATTGAACATTTACAAACCGCGCCCGCTTGGATAGTGCGGCTGAGACCCTTGCTGGTCGGATTAAGTCTATTAATCTGTCTGATTTTAATTATCACTACCGCCGTTTTAAATTTGGAAAAACTAAAATTACCGGCCGCCAAAACCGCAACCGCGGTTGATCCCCAACCGGCGGCAACGCCCCCCGTAAAGCCGCCTCCTCATATAAGGATCGATATTCCCGGCGTAAATCTGGATTATCGGGATGATCAGGCAGTGATAACCTTCGAATCGGGTTTATTTTCACGCCAAACCGAATTGCGTCCCGAAGCCAAAGCGATGCTCGATCTTTTGGCGGAACAATTGCAGCCTTATAAAGGAAAAATATTAGCCAATATCGAAGGGCATACCGATGATCTCCCAATCATCAACAACTGGATTTACCGGGACAATATCGCTTTGGGAATGCAACGGGCGGTAACGGTTATCGAGTATCTAAGATTAAAAGGGGATTTTCCGGCCAAAATGTTTAAAGCCAGCAGTACCGGGGAATTACACTCGCTATATCCCAACGACACCCTCAGCAACCGGCTGCGCAACCGAACGGTGGTAATTCGAATTACCGGCGCCCAAACCGATTAAACGGAAGGCTTAATTCCGGAAGTAAAAACAAACCCGCTTGAATCGAGCTCAAGCGGGTCAATTTAATTTTTGGGACCGATTTTTATTTTTTTACGGCTTCTTTTAAAGCTTTTCCGGCTCTAAATACGGGGACCTTACGGGCCGGAATGTTAATCGGTTTCCCGTTTTGAGGATTGCGTCCTTTACGGGCTTCTCTTTTTCTTACTTCGAAACTGCCAAAACCGACTAAGGTAACTTTGTCGCCTTTGGCCAACGCGCCGCTGATCGCTGCGATAATAGCGTCAACAGCTTTCCCCGAGTCTTTTTTGGTCAATTTAGTCTTAGCTGCAACTTTGTCAATAAGTTCGGTCTTCGTCAAAAATATCGCCTCCTTGTTTTTTGTCGGTATTTTTGGTAATTACAGCGCTTCGAAATGTAAATCACCGACAAATTAATATTCGGAAGTTTCTTGATTAAACTTTATACCGTTAGATAAGGATTTTCGGTTTTTTTATTAATTTTTCCAGTGATAACTTCAGCGTTTTTCAGATTAAGCCCGTTTTTTGATTTTTAGGTTCGGTTTTCTTAAAAATGGTCCGTTTTTAAAGACCCCGTGTATTCACTAGTTTAATTCTTGCCCGCATTTTTAAATCATCGCAGCGGCTTGTTGTTGATATTTGGTCCGTCAACCCTGATCCGCCAAAATCAATCGCTTAATCCTGGTATCGATGTCGGGATGGCCGACCAGCCATTTAAAAATCTTCCCGAACTTTACCGGGACCGACAACCGCGCCAACGCCGCGGCCATTTTCCGGCCTCCTCCCAGTTTGAGAGCTGCCACCCGGTCGGCTTCATACTCCTGAAACCGGGCTACCATTTTGTAGACTATTAAGGCCAGCGCCAAATATAGTATCAAAAAAAGCAGCGGTAAATCAGGGCGGGTTTCAGCCAAAAAAGAACCCAAAATAACCAGCCCCGCGATGCAAACAGCCCGCCATTCCAAATGCTTTCTTTTAAAATGGGCGCATTCATGTCCGACGATCATTTTCAAATCATCGGGAGTCAATGAATTAACCATTGCTTCGGTTAGATAAATTTTTTTGAAGAAAATTCCGGTGGCGAAAGCATTGATCACTTTTTCCAGCCGCCAAATTTTCACCCTGCTAACCCTCACATTAAACTGGGCGGCAACTTCCCGCACCAGCCGCTCAACCTCGGGATCGGCCGGGACCATTTTCAATCCTCGGAGTAAATGCGCGATCAGTTGTAATCCGATTAATAAGCCGACGGCTCCCACTTCCAACGCCCAACGGTACCCAGCCGCCAAACTTGGCGGCATTAACGGAAGGTAGTAATAATCCAGTCTCAAAACCACTAAAATGTTAATCACGAACACCCAAAAATAACCGTATTGCATCAGGTAAGAGCCGAATCCGGAAACGATCCCCTTGGTTTTACGATCGTGCCAATATGTTAAAAAAAGCATCCCCGTCAAATATCCGATCAATAACGAAAAATTAACCAAATCACCCCAAAAAAACGCCGTAAGCAATGGTTGAGTCTGGGTTAACCACAACCATAGCGGCCATCGCACTTCAAAAAAGACATACCCGATAATGGATAAAATATTAACAGTCCGGAAAAGCATCAATGCCCGGAACCGTTTTTCCAAAGATCGTTCCGCCTCGGCCCGCGGGGCCAACCAATAAATAATTCCCAATAGGCCCCAAGCCAATAACAGATATCCGATTTTTAAAGCGACAATAATTCCTACACTACTCATTCGACTACTCCCTATCGGGCGTCTTTAAGCGGACTTCCGCCTTCACCACTAACCCCCGAGGATACGGATAAAAAATCTAAAAATTTTCTCGCCGAACCTTGTTTCTCCACGGCGGAGGAACTCGCGTTAACGGCTTTGTTCCGCGCTCTGAACCGTATTCCGCATCAACATTGCGATCGTCATCGGGCCGACGCCTCCCGGAACCGGGGTAATCCACCCCGCCACTTGGGAGACGGAATCGAAATGAACGTCTCCAACCAATTTTCCAGCTGCGTTCCGGTTTATACCGACGTCGATCACCACCGCTCCCGGCTTCACCATCTCGCCGGTGATCAGTTCCGCTTTCCCTACCGCCGCCACCAGAATATCCGCCCGGCGGCAAACAGCCCCCAAATCCTTGGTCCGGGAATGACAAATCGTCACCGTGCCGTGCTCCCGCAATAGCAAGATCGCCTGGGGCTTCCCCACGATATTGCTGCGGCCGACCACCACGCACTCCTTGCCTGCAAGAACCATTCCGGTTTCTTTGATCAACTCCATCACTCCCGCCGGTGTGCAAGGGAGAAAGCCGGGCAGCCCAATCAGCATGCGGCCTACATTCACCGGATGAAATCCATCCACATCTTTGGCGGGTGAAATCCGATCCAAGATCAATTGTTCGTTCAAATTCCCCGGCAATGGCAGTTGCACTAAAATACCGTGAATTTTCGGGTCCCGGTTTAAACGGTCGATCAAATCCAATAATTCCGCCTCGGTGACGGACTCCGGCAGGGCATGTTCCTCCGAATAAATGCCAAGCTCGGCGCATTTCTTCTTTTTATTGTTGACGTAAACCCGGGAAGCCGGATTATCACCTACGATGACCACCGCCAACCCCGGCTGCTTTCCGGCAGCGGTCAATTCCGCCACCTTAGCCTTTAATTCCTCGCAGATTCTCGCCGCTACCGCTTTGCCATCGATAATTTTAGCCGACACAATCATCACTCCTGTCATAATCTTAGTAGTCAGGAGTCAGAAGTCAGGAGATTAAAAGCTAAACTTCAAAGTCCGAAATCTTAATTGCCTTATGCCGGTTTCTAACTAACTCTTTAACTCCCAGCTACCGCTTTTATGCTGACTCCTGACTACTCAACTTCTGACTACTTCCTTTATGCTGGCTCCTGTCTCCTGTATTCTGGCCACTGCCTTTTAAAAAAGTTCCAACTGCTTCGGTTTACTCCGCCGGGACCATTCGACCTTCTCGAGCAAATCCTGGGGCAACATCTTTAAAAACCGGGAAACCTCCACCGGGGCCATTAAACCCGACTTGGAGCGAAATTGGGAATTAACCAAGTACAACCTCTGTTTCGCTCTGGTCAAGCCTACGTAAAAAAGGCGTTGCTCCTCGGCGATCGTTTCCGGGTCATCTTCAGCGCCATACGGAATCAGCCCTTCCTCTACCCCAACGATGAATACCACCGGGAATTCCAAACCTTTAGCAGCGTGTAACGTTGATAAAGTAATCATCTCCGTGCCGGTGGATTTATTGCCCCGCCGGGTCAAGTCGGCTTCTTGCGCCAAAGGTAAGAACCGCAACAATTCTTCAATGCTGCCATAATTTTCACTGATCCTTTTCAACTGCTCCAACTCCGGTTCGGATCCTGACTCCATCCGGAGCATCCAGTCCTCAATCACCGCCTCGCTTTTTCGTCCCAATTGCTCCCGGTAATACCCGGCCACCCCCCAAAATTGCTCCAGCTTTAAAGCGAGCTCCGGCGAAAGTTCCCCGGAAATTGACGATCCCGTCCCGGAATCGTTTTCCTTGGTTTGAGCCTCCTCCAAGCGGCGCATGATCTCCGTTACTTCCTCGCCCCTAAGATTCCAGCGGGGATACCGTAAGGCCGAACGGAGCCAAAATAGGTCCGTGGGGTCGGTAAGATAACGGAAGAAGGTTAAAAACTCCTTTACCGGCGAAGCTTCCAAGGTTAAATCCGAACCGCTCACCCGGTAGGGAAGTCCGGCTACGGTTAAGGCCGTTTCCAAACTCTCCGCTTGCCGACCGGTACGGTAAAGAATAGCGATCTCGCTCAATGAAAAAGTCTCTTCCACCGGCGACCCGTATTTCCCTTTAGCTCCGTGAGCGGAAATCATAGTGGAGCCGCCCAATAACATGATGATCTGGTCCACTACCGCTTGGGCGCTCTCTTTCTCGCCGGGGGTCTCTTGCCAGATAATCCGGTGCTCGCTAAGTTCATTATCTTTCTTAGGAACAGCTTGACGGTACCCTTCGGAAATTAAGGCATTGGCCGCTTTGATTACCGTGCCGGATGAACGAAAGTTTTGGGTCAGTTTATAGGAAACCGCCTCCGGAAAATCTTGTTGCAATCGGTTGAAAAAACTGCTGTTGGAACCACGGAAACCGTAAATCGACTGGTTCGGGTCCCCGATCACCATCAGACTCCGGCAATCTCGGGCCCATAATTTGACAAGCCGGTATTGGATCAAGTTTAAATCCTGAAATTCATCAACCAATAGATGCTGAAAATGTCTTTTCCACGGTTTGAGCCAATCGTGATCATCCTCCCAAAGCTCGACCATTTTGGGAATAAGATCATCAAAGTCCCATCTCCGATAACGACTGAGATTTTGCTGGTAGGCTTGGTACAACTCAACCGCCGCCGGAGGTATATTTGGTTCTTCCTCCCATAAATATCGGTTCTTTAAAAGAGTAAGCGCCAGTGAAGCATCTCTAACCCGGAGCGGAATTCGATGTTCTCTAAGCGTCTCCTCAAGCAAAGACTTGGCGCCGATATCATCCAAGAGTTTGATCCCCTTGGATTCCGGTTCTTGTTGCAAAATTTTCCAGACTATACTATGAAAAGTCCCCAAATTCAACCGATTTAACCTACGATCCCCCGCCAACAACTTGGTCAAGCGCGATTTAATCTCCTGCGCCGCTCGGTTGGTAAAAGTCACGGCGGTTATCTCCACTGGCTCCACTCCTGCTTCCCTAATTAAGTACACGATTCGCTCCACCAGGGTTTTGGTTTTACCCGTTCCCGGACCGGCGCTTACCGAGATGATCCGCTGATTGGACTTGACAATCGCCGTCTGTTCCCCGGTTAAACCGGAATGAAAAGCGTCGGCGGGAGTAACTTTAAGAAGGCTCTTGGCCTCTTCGACCATTTCCGCGGCAGCTCGCTTAAGGACGGTTTTCCGTTTGACCGCCGGCGCCGCCTTTCCTTCAAAAAGAGCGGCTTGTCCCATCAAAGCTTGACGATCGTCTTCGCGCAATAATGAAACTACGCCATACGCGCCGTCATATCCCGGCTTTACCTCAATCTCTCCCGAACGGAGCCGCCGGATGGCCTCGGCTACTAACGGCCCGGCTACGGCCGCAATATCATCGACCGCCGTCTCTCTTAAGACCGTTAGTTCCGGACCGAATTTACGCAACAACTGGTGATAGGTTTGATTTGCTTTACGCGAACTCCGGCCCATATTAAAAGCGGAACCGATTACTTCAAGAAGCGGCGCCAGACTTTGGTATGGTTTGGCACCTTCCGGGCGATAACCCTCGGGCCGGTCGGCCAACGCGGCAACCCGGCTCAAAACTCCGACCGTCACTTTACGGCCGCAAACGGGACAGATTCCTTGATTGGCGATGGTCTCCTCCGGTTTCCAAGCGACTTCACAGTTGCGGTGCCCGTCATAGTGATACTTTCCTTCTTCGGGGAAAAATTCGATGGTGCCGATAAATCCGCCGGAATCTTTGTTTTCAAGGGCTGTTTTTATTCCGTGATATGAAAACTCAGTCTCGAAAAGATTGGCTTCTCTGGCTAAATTTTGGGGATTATGAGCGTCCGAATTCGATACCAAGGTATAACGATCCAGAGCGGACCAGCGCCAGTTCATAGCCGGATCCGAGGATAGTCCCGTCTCCAGAGCGTGAATATATTGGGTTAAATCTCCATAGCATTCCTGGATTTCATCAAAGCCGGATTTGGATCCGAAGACCGAGAAATGCGGGGTCCAGACATGCGCCGGGATAAAAATGACCTCCGGGCATTCCTCCAAAACCAAGCCGAAAAGGTCGTAGCTATCCATGCCCAGAATCGGACGCCCGTCGGAACGGATATTCATTCCCAGATCCGAAAGCCGTTCGCTGATTCGTTCGGCGGATTCCAGGGAGGGCAGGATTATTAAATGATGGACCTTTCGGACCCGCCCGTTTTTCTTATAAATGGTGCTTAATTCCCCGCTGACCACGAACCTGACCTCCGGCTGGTTCGGAATTTCGGGAACCAACTCTTCTTTTAATTTATAAAAACCCGGTTCGGCAGGGATCAAAGCTTCGCTCAATTCCCGGCGCCACCCGGGATGAGTAAAGTCTCCCGTCCCTAACAGAGAAACCCCTTTTAACCCGGCCCAACGACTCAAACTACGCGGGTTCGATTCCTTACTGGTCGCCATCGAAAAATGGGAGTGAATATGGAAATCAGCAATCCAAGCCAAAGAAACCACTCCTTAGTTTTCAGCGGTTCTTTAAATTTTTTTATCTCATAATTCTTCCTCACTTACCGGCATTCTCCTGCTATTTTAAGCAGATAATGGCCTAAAAAAAGAAACTCCCCGTCGAACGGAGAGTTAACCGGTCTTTGCAAACGGACCCGAAAAGCGCTTATAATGTTCTCTTAATATGAAACTTATATTTATCACCACGATAATATGCTTTTTTATATTCGAGCGGCACATTTTTTTGCGAATAAATAATTGAAGTGACTAAAAATAGGGCGGTCCCGACTTGAATTTGAAGGACTTCGGCCAACGACTGATCCGCGTTTAACGCCTCAAAAGTTTGGTCGGCGCAATAAGGCGTTAATCCGGTGTCTTGATAGAGATCGAGCGTTGAAAAGACCATTCCTTTTTCCACTTTCTCCTGAGCCTTGCGGTACAATTTCGAACCTAGTTTGACATCATAAAAGGACTGGTAGAACACAACCGGCTCCTCGTTGGCCGTACCCAAGAGATTAAGGTTAAAGACCATCTTCCCCATGTCGATATTTAATATTTTGTGGATGTTAAAGTCGACCGGTTGAATTTGATAATTAAGCAATTTAGTCCCAGCCGACAAACCGGCGCTGGCGATCGATTCCTTAAACGGGGTAATCCGTGATAGTCCTTGTTCGATCTTATAATCGCCATAATTAGCTACAAAGGTGCCCTTCCCTTGAACGGTAAACAACAATCCTTCGTTGATCGCTTCATTGATTGCCTGTCTGACCGTAATCCTACTCACCCCGAACATTAAGCACAGTTCTCGTTCGGAAGGAATTTTGTCCCCTATTTTAAACTTTCCGGTTAAGATTTGTTCCTTAATCCTATCCTTTATTTGCGCATACAAGGATTTGGAGGAGTCAAATTTGATACTATTCAAATTTATGATCAATCCTCTCAATAAACATAAAAAATCTGTTTACTATATCCATCATATTATAACATATTACAATTTCTATTTTCATTACAATTTTATTTAAAAATGGCGTCAACCCCGATAGCCAATAAACCAATTAAAAATTATCGCAACCAAATGAAACTAGTTAGGATTTCATACCAATTTCCCCGGTACTTTAAGATAAATAACGGCCTATCCATCGCTCATTCCACGATGGTTCTCTTATTAATAATGTTGGCTGCATAAACGCAAACTAACATAACACCGCCGCTGCTCCAAAAGACCGAAGCCAAACCGGTAATACTCGCCAAGGCGCCAAATGTGATTGGACTAATTGTTTGTCCGGCATAGTTTGACATCAGGCGTAACGCTAATATTTGATTACGGTTTTTCGGTGTGGAAATGTCGGAAACCGTGATTAAGGTGAGCGGATTTGCAAGTCCTAAGGTAAAACCGACAATTATCGCTACAAACATCAGTGGATAAAAACTTTTTACCACTCCCAGACAAGCAGTGCCCATACCACCCAAAAACAAACAAAGCTGGAAAGTCCTATCTTTCGTCATCAAAGCGCACATATACCCTAAGAAAGGTCTGACGAGCATCTGCGCCATACCGTTAGCTGAAAGCAGAAGACCAATTGCGGTGGCTGTCAATCCAATTTCAGCGCCGTATAAAGGCAGATAGGTAATGATAATATCCGTCGCAAAAAAAACAGCCCCTGAGAGTAGTATATTATTAACGACCGCAGGATTTTTAATTATGCCGCCGATAGGGGTTGGAGCAGAGGCGCTTTGTCCTTTGGTCTTTGGCAAAAATACCGCCGCCATCAGGCTGAGCAAGGATATAACCACGGCCCCAAGAAAACCTTTGTTAACCCCAAAAATATCCTGCATAAACCCGCCGATAAAGGGTCCGATAAATGCGCCCGCCGAGTTGGCAAATGCAAAATAACCGACGGCTTTATCTCTTTCTTCCTCCATCCCTATACCGGTCAGAATGGATTGACTAGACAACAAAATGAAGCAGTGAGCCGCGCCCATAAACAAAGCATACAGTCCGATTAACCATAGCTTTCCAGTAAAGACCAGACCAAATACGCCCAACGTATAAATACCGGCGCCGATTATCTCGCATTTTTTCTGACCTAACCGGTCAATCAGCCGACTTACATATAAAGTGCAAATCACTTGGATTACGCTATACATCGAAACGACAAAACCTACCTGCTCCGCGCCGGCTCCTAGATAGGTCGCTAATATTGAAAGATATGGTCGCGAGGCATAAAGAGCAAGACAATGTATGAAGTTAATCAAGATCACAAGTAGGGCAGTTTTATTCATTTGAGTTTACTCTTTTTTGTAAGTTAGACAGTTTCATAATTCCGGTTTTCCGAAGGCTATGTTCTGAACACGCTTAAGTAATAATATTTAACTACTTCACATTAAACTGAGTAAAGTCTTCCAGGAAAATTTGGGTACCGTCCGCAAAACCTTTTATAGGTTTCGGCGGACGATACCTAAAAATTCATCAGATGCTGCTATGCGAAGGAACACGCTTTATTATTTCTCGTTGAAAATTACACGCAAGACCCTGCAAAGGTTTTCGGAATAAATCTTAGCAATATCCGCGTCGGAATAGCCACGTTTGACAAGACAGCGGGTAACATTGAACAATCCCTCAATTCGATCAAAACCTTTAGGCTTGACTCGCTTGCCAATATAAGCATTAGGGTTCATCGCGCGAATCATTTCAATTTGTGCATTGGCTTCCGCCAAGGAATGGACGGTACCGGAGAAGTCCGTTCCGATTGAGACATTGTCAATACCAACTAAATTTACATAATAATCAATCATATCGACATAATCCTCAACGGTAGTCTCTTCCGCTTTCTTGTTAACCATGTTGCCGATCATATGTTTCGGCCCAATCAATCCGCCCTTACTAACGCAGAACTTAATTAGTTCGTCATCTTTGTTGCGAGGGGTAGGGGCAAGCTTCTTCGGATTGGCATGAGTGAAGAGACAAGGTTTATCGGATACGTCAATCGCTTCCCAACTGGTCTTGTCGCCGCAGTGGGAGAGGTCAATGGCTATGCCCAGTTCGTTCATTTTCTTAATAACTTTGACGCCAAAATCAGAAAGACCGGTGTCACGGCTTTCGCCGCCCCCACTGCCGATAAAGTTACGTTTGTTATAGGTAATCATAATAAAACGAATCCCCATCTGATAGAAGAGTTTGAGATAGTCAAGGTTGTCTTCAATTGGGCTACCGTTTTGGAAGCCAAAGAAGATAGCAATCTTTCCTTTATCCCAAATCTTTTCCATCTCTTCGATGCTGGTCGCCAACTCGACTTCGTCTTTATTCTCTTCCATAATTCTATTCCAGCGACCGATGCTCCTACAAGCGGTTACAAAATCGTCATCAAGGTTTTGCTGATGTACCAAAGTTGTAAAAGCAACGGTATAGTGGACCGCATTGATGCCGACCTTTTTCAGGATTTTGATATAGTCGCTGTCTAGATAGGAAGTTGCGAGTCCGTCAAAGATTTTAATATCCTTGTGGATTTTCTGTACTCTAGCTTCATCAGCTTCAGAAAGATGCACGAAATCTTCCATGGTTCTCCTCCTTTTAATTGGAATGCTGTTTAATTATTTATTAGTCTTTTCAATTTTGTAAGAGTGGGACTTGGTGATGTAGATGGAAATAATGCCGATAAACACGCCGATGCCCATAATCCCCTCATAAATCGTGGCTAGCTTTTTCTGACCCCAGATGATGGCTGCTGAACCGGCGTCGCCGCCTACGATAACACCATACAAAATTGTGAGGAACAATGCAAACCCGCCGAGAGTCACCAAAATAATGGCGATAAAGAATAGCTTATATAAAAGATTTATAAAATTGTTATCTTTCATGATAGTCCCTCCTATCCAATTTCAATTGTTCCAATCAAGCAGCTCATAAACCGAACAATGGAAGCACACCGATGAGGATAAACACCGTAACCAGCATCTGTCCGATCTGATGTATAATCATTTGAATCGCGGTCTCTTTAAAGCCGGACCCGGCAATCCCCATACAGGCATACATCCCGGCGGCCATAGGCGGTGTCAGACCGGAGCTGGCTGCCAAGGAAGGCAGTGCAGCGCAAGCGACGAGAGGATCAATACCGGTTGAAATAAGCGCCGCGGCTGCGGTAGCTCCGATGATCGAAATCATCGCGGTACCCGACAAAACCGTACCCAGAAAAGCGAATAATAAAACGATAATAATCGACATTACAAGTTTGCTGAAGCCAAAACCGGTTATGAAACCCGTAATGGCCGGGCCGATACCGGCTTTCGAAAAAATTGACGCGGAAGCTAACGCAAAGATAATAGTAATAGCCAAAGGCGCAATCTGTTTAGTGAGATCCTTGCCCCAGGCAACAACTTCGTCGCTGTTATTGGCGAAAAGTTCCTTCACCTTTTCCCAGCCGATGATCAGGCAGTACACTAAGGTGACGGCGGGGACCCACAGTAAGATACAACTACCGAACGCTTTATACGCGGCAGCGGATAGACGGTTTTCTAATAAACCTGTCGCATAGTTATTCAAAATGAAAGGAATAAAAATAATAACTGGAATAAGTAGAGCTTTCCAACCGCGTTTAAATGCTTCCTTAACGTCGGGTAAATCTTCCTTTGGAAGAGGTTTTACATTCTCTTTCTTAGCGGCGATAATGAGCATAACGGCTCTGTGGATAATGAACCATAAAGCAACCATCCAAACTGCGGTCCAGTATTTACCCTGATTGTACCCAGCGCCAACAATACCTTCATAGACGGCGGCGCTAAGAATAATTGTGGTTGAAGGCGGAATCATCGGACCGAAGCAGCCGGCGCTGATACTCATGGTAGCGGCAGTTTCAGGACGGAAGCCTGATTTCTTCATAGCGGGAATGGTAAAAACGCCGACAGCCGCAATGGAGGCCATAACCGTACCGGTCAGAGACCCCATGAATGCGCAGCAGAGGATGGTGACCCAACCGGCGCCGCCATATAAACGACCGGTGGTTGCGTATGTTAGATCAAGAACGCCGGACATAACGCCGATCTTACCAAAAACGTAACCAACCAACGTGAATGTGCAAATGGCAAGAGTGGTAGTGTTTAGAATGGAGCCTTTGATAGCCGGCCAGATCTGACTGTATTGACCAGTAACCACCACCGCGAAGATGAAACCGACAATCATCGCTTCATAGATTGGACGTTTAAATCCGACAAACACCAGAATAATGACGCCGATCAGAGCAATCAAGAGCCACACTGCAACCGGAAGACCAAGGAATAATGCTTCCATTAACATACAACCTCCTTTTGTTAAATGATAACAAATAATTAATTGCACACCATTTCATATAAGTACCGACATTCCGTTATGCTTCTTAACATGGACATCAGGTCACGCGTAGTACCATCTTCTTATAAAAAATTACGCATATAATAATACGGAACCGGTAAAGCAGCTTAGATCGATAATCAACCACCTCCTAAATTAATCAATTATTATCCTTGCTGTCACTAC
>JAAYHS010000075.1 GCA_012735315.1 Bacillota bacterium
ATGTAATGTGATGATAAGGATGAGATTCATTCTTAACCAAAGCCGCAAACCTAGCATTCATTAGGGTTTTTAAAGGCTCCAGGGATGGAGCCTTGCGACGCATCTTTTCAGGATGAAAAACTGCGGTTGCCAACGGAAGGCTTGGCATAATTGCCGGACAGAAGGCCATGTGTGGCCTAGGACGGGCCGAACTAGCGGAGGACATGGATGTCCGAGAGCGGGAAAGCGAAGACCCACAAAAACCTTGGATGAATAAGAGGAGGGTCCGGGAACCTTAGGTTCACCGGCGCCTTTTTGCGCCGCTTTTTTGGCGGTAAAAAAGCGGCAATAGACGTTCCTTAAAGCATACGCGTTAACTCATTACTTTTTAATTTTCTGCAGAATCTCAATTAAATTTTTGTCCAAGGGGGGTTGTGGAACCCCCCTTAGGACCTATCCCCTCCACCGAGGGCTAGCGCCCTCTGGACACCCAATCCCGCTCCCATCCTGGTCGCGGGTCCCATCTTCCGGAATTTCCATCCGTGGAGGCTTTGCTTGTTGATGCTCCGTTGTCGACGTCAATGATACCTCCCTGTATCCATGCCGCGCCTCCGGCTTCCTTGCCGGAGATAAAAAGATCCGCGGGCAGGAAACATAGGGGGAAAAGAGAATGAATATTATATTTACAATTTAACGCGCAGGTTGGCCTGCGCGATTGCTTTTTGATTAAGGTTCGGGGGTGAAAGGATGGATACGTTGGATGACAATAATCCGAAATTACCACTTTGGATGAAAGAATTATTAGATAAAGTAAAAAGAATGACCTTCTTGGCCGACGATGAAGAATCGGTTTTCGAGCAGCGCGTTATGCGCTCCGTAAGCGAGTCTCAATGGTACTACGACAAATTGGAGGAATTGGACGAGGAAGATGATTTCACCAGGGAACTTATGAAGCTGGTGAAATCCAAATGGACCGGAACTAAACGGGAATTATGCGAGAAAGCATTATTGCTGGAAAATACTTTTTATAAAATTCAAGCCGGGAAAAGATTGCCGGGGCGGGATACGATCATTAGTTTGTCATTGGCCTTAGGATTAAATGTGGAAGAATCGCAGCGTTTGCTGGGATATCTAGGATATGGACTAAGCCAGCATATCAAACGCGATTTTCTCATTATGTACTGTCTGGAGAAAGGTAAATCGCCGCTTGAAGTCAACTTGCTGCTGGAGAAGTGCGGCTTGCGTTTGTTGGGGCCCAATGATTAACGGTATGGACCGACAGTCCAGATATTCAGCTCCCTGGTTGTGCTACGATCAGTATAAAACGGAAGGGAGCTGATTTAATAATGAAGATGTGCACGATGCAAGATGATCGGGATTTATGTTTAACCATTTATAATGATGGCTTTGGGTTGGTTTCGGAACGCCGGGCGGCGCAGTTGGCAGGTGATGAGACCCGGATCCAGTATTTAGATGTGGCGCAGCGGATGGAAGTAGAATCTTTGCGGATTGAAGGGTTGGATGTCGTTGAAGTGAATTATGAATATGACCTGGTGGACAGAGCAAAGCTTCTAGACAAGTATGTCGGCGAAACGGTTTATCTTAAGCTTAAGGATCTTCCGGAGAAGCGGGAATGCCGGTTGTTGTCGGAAAGAGCGGGACTCATTCTGGAAGATATCGTGACCGGGGAAGTTCTGGTTAACCCTGAAGGCGAACTAATTCTGCCGAAACTTCCGGATGGACTGCTAGTGAGACCGGCATTGATCTTTCAAATTCGGCCTTGCGAAACTGAAGAAATCGGCGTATCTTATTTAACCCGGGGGTTATCATGGGAAGCCCATTATGTGGCGGAGCTTAAGGGAAAAACGCTTGGGCTTGATGCCTGGGTCGAGATTCACAATGAATCGGGGATAACCTTTTCCGATACGCGTTTAAAACTGTTGGCCGGGGAAGTGAACCGGGTATTTAAAACTCTGAATTTGGATTTTTGCAAATATTCATCTGTGAGTGAACAACGCGCATCGGATTTTGAAGAAAAAAGTTTTTCCGACTATCACCTTTATACGATGCAGGGGACCACGACTTTAAAGGACAATCAATCGAAACAGGTCCGGCTTTTTGGCGCGAATAATGTGCCGTATCGCCGTTATTATGAAGCGACGCCATATTCCGAAGATGTCCAAATTGTGATTGAAATAAATAATAAGGCCGGGGATGGATTGGGGATGCCTTTTCCGGCCGGGACATTTAAGGTTTACCAAAGGGATGAAACCGACGGCGGCTTAACCTTTGTCGGTGAAGATAAAATCGGTCATACGCCAAAGGATGAAAGTATCCGGCTTTATATTGGGGAAGCCTTCGATCTGCAGTGTGAAAGAAAATGCTTAAACAAAAGAAATGACCGGGGGATCCGTAGGGAACAATGGCGGATTACGTTGAAGAACCACAAAGAAGAACCGGCTGTAATACAGGTTTTTCACCGGATTCCAAGCACGGCGGATGTTGAGCAAGCATCGCATGTCTGGAAAAGGCCAAGAGCTGAAGAATTAATGTTTGAAGTAGAACTTAAACCGGATACTGTCGAAAATATTGATTTTACGTTTATAGTTGATGAGCGGATTCATGTGATCAAGCATCTTGAAAAGGATAAAACGGAATAAAATTCCGTCCCGGTAGGAACATTTTTCAAGTGATAAGGTGGCCGTTGTAGAAGAGTGGTATGAAGATTTCAATCAAGTTATGTCCAAGGGGGGTTGTGGAACCCCCCTTAGGACCTATCCCCTCCACCGAGGGCTAGCGCCCTCTGGACACCCAATCCCGCTCCCATCCTGGTCGCGGGGCCCAATCTTCTGTAATTTCCATCCATGGAGGCTTTGCTTGTTGATGCTCCGTTGTCGACGTCAATGATACATCCATGTATCCATTCCGCGTCCCCGGCTTCCTTGCCGGGATAAAAAAGATTCGTAGGCAGGAAACGCAGGGAAAAAGAGAATGAATACAGGTCCTTCACCGGATTCCGGGTTGTATCTATGTCGGCCCAACCTAGGCATCGGGGCTATGTGCCAAACCCTGCTAGTTTGGGGAGTTAGGAACTGCTCTTTTTAAGCTAGGAACCGCTTGTTTGGAATCGAGAACTGCTCGCGCGGAGTTGGGAACCAGCGTTTTGGAGTTGAAGAGCTGCCGGTTTGGAGTTCAGAACCGCTGGCTTGGAGCTGGGAACTGCTCATTTGAAGTTTAGAACTGCTTGTTTGGAGTCCGGAACTCCTCCTTTGGAGTTGAGAACTGCTCGCTCGGAGTTGGGAACCAGTAATTAGGAGTTGGAGAGCTGCTTGCTTGGAGTTCGGAACCGTCCGCTTGGAGTTGGGAACTGCTCATTTGAAGTTCGGGACTGCTTGTTTGGAGTCCGGAACCGCACATTAGTTCGGTTTTGAACTGCAAATGAGCGGTTCGGAACTGCTTGTTCGGAGTAAAGAACCGCTTACACGGAGTTCCGAGCTGCTTGCTTGGAGTCCGGAACCGCCCGTTTGGGGTTGGAGAACCGGTCGTTGTTAGTTTTGAACTCCTTGCCTGGTTTCGGAAACTGCGGGCTTGGAGTTCGAAATCCCTTGCGCGCAGTCCGGAACTGCCGGTTTGGAGTCGGGAACCGCTCGCGCGGAGTTAGGGAGCGCTTGGTCGGAGTTCAGAAGACCGACTCACCCTACGGATGATAGTGCTTGGAGTTGCCTCGGATTGGTCCCTCTCTGCTTGGATGCCGGTTATTTTTGGGTATTCAGCAAAGAGGGACGCGGGGGATTGGCTGGCGTTCGGATTTGGCCGGGGGTTAAAGGATGTTGAAACGCCAGTTACATTTCTGTGGAATTAATGGAATTTTAGGCTTCGGGTGAAAGTCCAAGAGCGACCGGGGTCTAGGATGGGGCGAGGTTGCGATAGACATGGAAGTCTAGGAGCGACCCGAGTTCTAGGATGGGACGAGGTCGCGGTAGACATGGAAGTCTAAAAGCGACCCTCTGTCCCTACAAGGGATGACCACCATGCTCTGGAGGGAATTTAAAAGCATCTTTTGTTGTTCGGGTGGCAAGAAGTCTGGGCAGGTCTTTAAGTATAAGGTTTTTAAAATGGAAGTAAATTTGAAGCAGCCGGTTAGAGACTACAGTAAGTTTTTGAACAGGTTTTTACCTTTCGCCGAAAACATTAAATAGTAAGTTCCGAATTTCGACAAAGAAGGGCAGCGGCAGGAGAAAACTCCATCAATGTTTAATAAAAAATAGATAAATCACTAAATTCATCTATTATGGAGTTGAACTGTAAATGCGCCCTTTTTTGAAATGGGCAGGCGGTAAGACCCAATTACTGGACGCTTTTGAGGAGCGACTGCCCAGGCATATTAAGGAAACAAAAACCATTACCCGTTACATTGAGCCGTTTGTGGGCGGCGGGGCGATGTTTTTCTTTTTAAAAAGCCATTACCGCATCGACCAGTCTTATTTATTCGATATCAACGCGGATTTAATAATCTGTTATAAGGTATTGCAGAACAGTCACCGTGAATTGATTGACACACTGGAGAAAATCAGCAGTGAGTTCTTTCAAAAGACGGAAGAAGAGAGAAAAACTTTTTATTATCAAATCAGGGAATTGTATAATGAACAGCAAAAAAGTTTCAATTACGAGGTTTATAGCAGCGTCTGGATTGAAAGGGCCGGATTTTTGATTTTTTTGAACAAAACATGTTATAATGGCCTATTTCGTCTGAATCAAAAGGGCGAGTTTAATGTTCCTTACGGCAGATATAAAAAACCCAAAATTTCCGACCCTGCTATCTTGAAAAAGGTTAACCTGGCTTTACAAAATACCCAGATATTCTGCGGCGATTTTACGGAGTCGGAGAAATTTGTGACGCAGGATAGTTTCGTCTACCTTGATCCGCCCTATAGGCCTTTAAATAGCACTTCTAATTTTACAAGCTATTCGAAAGACGGATTTTCCGATTCGGACCAGAAAAGGCTGGCCGAATATTTCGGCAGACTGAAAAAAAAAGGAGCCTATCTGATGCTTAGCAATTCGGATCCCAAAAATGAAGATCCGGATGACAATTTTTTTGAAACCATCTATGAAGGCTATCGAATCGAAAGAGTTCCCGCTAAAAGATATATCAACTGCGATGCCCAGAAAAGAGGGGCGATCAATGAATTGATCATCAGAAACTACGATTAAAAGGTGGGATACTTAATGGCGGGTTATGTGGTTAACCTGAACAGCCTGGATTCCTTACAGACATATATTTTCAACGGGGTTTATGCGACCATTTTGTCCGCGCCGCGAAATTACTGGGCGGTTCACCATGAAGCGACATTTGCCGACTATGTATCCATGAAACCCGGTGACAATATTTATTTTTTTATTAACCGCAAAATTTACGGCATCGGCGAGTTGGTTGCGATAGGTGACGATTGTAAGTTTTTAAATTATCCGAAAGCCAATATACCGTCAAATTTCGACTACAATGCGGAAAAATCCAATTTGTTGTGGGACGAGGGAAAACAAAGCGTCAACCAGCGTTGGCTCTGTGTTTTCAAACCGAATCCGTATTTTTTTAAATACGGAATCGACATGGATGAGGTTTTGGCGTCAAACCCGTCCAAGTTTAGGATGTTGAGGGTTTTTTGGAAAGTATCGTTTATAAAATTCGATGATGAAGAGAATAAAGCTTTCATAGATGTTATCTTAAAAGCCAATCAGGAAACCCTGAAAAATCCTGACGAAGAAAAGATATTTTTGAGTGATTATCAAAACTTCCATTCCTCACTAAGAAACAAAATAGGGGAAATGCCTTCGGCTTACACTTTAAAACCGGATGATATCTTATTATCCTGCGCCGACGGGCAATATCTCAAGCACGAAATGGCCTTGGAAGCGGGCCTTTTGTACCAGCTTTTCAATAAAGAGCCGAATACAACTGAAATATTCGGTTCTTGGGATTACCTTTCGCATCAGGTGATAGCTTCGCCTTTCAAGCCGGTAGATTATATGGACAAAATGGATGTTTTCGGGTATGCGTTTATATCGGGTTACCGAACGATCGCCAAATATTTGGTGGTTGAATTAAAAAAAGACCAGGCGGTCTTGGAAGACATCGAGCAGGTAATGAAATATGTCGACTGGGTGAAGGATGAATATGCCTATGGCGACTATTCAATGATTAGCGCCTTTTTGCTTGCCTATGATTTTGGGAAGGATGTTGTACAATACGCCAAAGAAGCGGGAATGAGAAAATATATTATCGGCAGGCGCCCCTCGCAATCGGTTACTTGGGCGAATTTAAATCTTGTTAGATATCGTTTTGACAAAAAAAATTGCATTATCAACTTTGAAAAAGTTACATAGTGTCAATTTTTGATTTAACCCCTGAATCCGTGATTTAATATTTTCCCAGGACTCAAAGAGGCATTTTTTCGAAACAATCGACCAAATTTCAAACTAAATTTGACCATATCCAAGATATTAAGAGCTAATTTCTGGCAAATCAATAAAAATGGAGTCACTGAAATAAGCCTTTAGACATCAAAACAGCTAATACGGTATTTTTTAGCTAAGCAAATGCTTCATAGA
>JAAYHS010000076.1 GCA_012735315.1 Bacillota bacterium
AAGAGTTGAAGTTTCCTCTTGTTTAGCTCTTGTTCTTCGCGGCTGATTTGAAGCAGTTCGTTGATGATCCGGATTTTGCGATCGGTCTCCGAGGCGGCGGTTTCGTCCGGACGCCGCTCGGCGGCGGAAATTCCCGCGGTGAAACCGCTTAAGGCTTCCGCGACCGTGTCTCCGATTAATACTTGATCTTCATAGACCATTACCACTTTTTTTAATTCAGCCTGTTTACTACGTTCGGACTCGAGATAAAGGGGTCTGACGTAAAGGATATTTCCGTCGATGGGAATGATCAGCAAGTTGCCCCAGATCACGTTGGACTGCTGTTGATTCCATAAAGTAATCAATTGGGAAATGGTCTCATCCTGGTTAATCCGGCTGTCGATCTGTTCCGGACCATAGATGTTTTGATCCTTGGGGAGAGTATAAAGGATTAATTCCCCGTAATTTGGCCCGTCGCAACGGGCGATCAGCCAGGCGATCAGGTTTTGCTTGTTGCGAGGCGTGAACGGCTGCATCAGCACAAATTCGGCTTGATCGTTCCCGGGGAGGGTTAGCATCATATAGTACGGTTCAAATAATCGGCCCCGGCTGCTTTCAGGAACATCCCAGTAATCCTCTTTTTCATAAAAAGTCCGGGGATCGGTCATATGATATTGCAAGAGCAGATCGCGCTGAATGGTTAATAAATCTTCGGGATATCGAAAATGATTCTTTATGTCCGGATCTAGTTCGGCGTCGGATTTGAGAAGGCCGGGAAAGACTTTTTCCCAGACCCGGATCAAGGGATCGGAGGGATCAACGATATAGAAATTGACGGCGCCGGTATAAGCGTCAACCACCGCTTTGACGGAGTTCCGCACATAATTGAGGCCGGTTCGGAATGGCCGGGAATAGGGATAACTGGAACTGACGGTATAGGCGTCGATGATCCAATATAATTTACCGCCGGAAACAACCAGGTAAGGATCATTATCAAAACGTAAAAACGGCGCCAACATTTGGGCCCTGAGCCTGATATTCCGGTAAATCAGGATGCTGCTTTCCGGTGTTAACTGGGGTGAAAGTAGAAAGTTTGGTTCCCGATATTTGATTGCCAGCAACAGTTTGACGAAGAATGAATTAAGGCGGATTCCGGAGTCGGCTTGATAGGTTGTGGTAATGTTCCGGTCGCCTTGGGGGTAATCGAACTCTTCGTTTTTAGAATTGACGATTACATAGTCGTTGGTGGCTTCGCCATAATAAATTCCGGGATTAGCCACTTTAAGCCCTGGAAATTCGGGGGCCGTTTTCGGCGGCAGATCTTTGGCGATGAAGATCGGCTGTCCTTGGTCGGAGAATTGATTGACTTGATTGGCGGCGAATCCGTAACCGTGCGTATAAGTCAGATGTAGATTAATCCAAGTCCGGGCTTGTTCCGGCAACCGCCCGGTAACCAACTCCCGGGCCGAGATCATCAGCTGCCGCTTGCCGTTGGTTGAAGGATAACGGTCGATATCGATATCATTGAATTGGTAGTAAGGACGGATCGATTGCAGTTGATTGTATGTGTTCAACAACGGCTCGTAATGCCATAACCTTAAATCGGCTAAGGACGGGTGGGCGGGGCTTAAGCGTTTCTTTCCGGCGGCCGGATGGAAGGCCACTTGTTTGATCTTATCGAGAGCATAGGCTCGTCTGGTGAAATCGATATGATGTTTTAAATAAGGCGCCTCCAATTCAAATTCGTTGGGACCGACTTTAAAGGTTTGAATCAGACCGGGATAAATCACATTCAAAATCAACGAAGCGGCCAGCCAAAGGATGACGCTTCCCAGGAAAAGTTTGGTTCCCCGGCGGAAAAGACCGTAGATTAACAAACCGATAATTCCAATAACTATCCAGGTTAGAATGGTCAGAGCAAAGACCCGGGCATGCTCCGCCGTATAGTTGATACCCGTAAACCGGGAAGTTTCCTGAAAGAGCAGACTGTACTTACCGAGGCTGTAACCCCAAATTTTCACACCTAAAAATAAGATCGCCAGCAGGGTGAGGTGGACTTTGGCGGAGACCGACAACTCCAGGGAGGAGCCTTGTACCCAAAGGGCTTTGGCTAAAAAATAAATCAGGGCTGCGCCGACAAGCGCCAGAAAAGTTACGGTTAACAGAAGACTATATAATTGTTGATAAAACGGATACGAGAACAAGTAATAACCGAGATCCAGGTTAAAGATTGGGTCCGACGTACCCACCGTGATCCGGTGCAGATACTGTTGAATCACGGTCCAGTCCAAGCTCAAGCCGGAACCGAGCACTATCGCCAGAAGCCCGGCGACTATGATTCCGGACCCGAGTACGGTTCCTTTAGAAAACTCCGGCATTAAAACGTTGACTACATACACCCGGCTGAAGGCGCGAATGGCGATCAACAGATTGAACAAGAAAAAACCGAAGATGAAGACTATCAGCGTTATTTTGGCGACGGGGCCGGTAATCAGACCCACCCAAAAAACAGCGGTGGAACCGGCGGTTTGGAACCAGAGCCAGTCGATATATTTACCGGCAATGCCGAAGATGATTAATAAGAGAAGCAGAGCTGCTCCAAGTATTATGCGGAATAAACGGTTCATGCGAATCACTCCTTATCTTTTTTTGAATTCTCGATCGGGCGAAAAAATCCTGCCCCGGCAGGAAGTAGCGGGCCGGCGCCGAATTTTTATTGATTGGTTTTTATTATTGATGATGATCCCGTTTGAACGAGGGCGAGGATTATTACGACTTCGGCGACTTTGGGACGCGGAGGGTAAAAGTGCTTTGAATTAATAAGGTTTTGGGAAGGGGATACTTGATGGACGGTTGGGTCGAATTATTAAAGGATCAATGGCGACAAGCGCGGTTTTTATGCGTCGGGCTTGATACGGATTATCGGAAGCTCCCCGCCGAGCTGCGGAAACTGCCGGTTGCCGAAGCTTTGTTCCGTTTCAACCGGGCAATCGTGGAAGCCACGGCCGATCATTGCGCCGCTTTTAAACCGAACAGCGCTTTTTACGAAGGTTACGGACCGGCGGGTATCGAAGCTTTAATTAAGACCAATGAATTTATCCGAGAGAATTATCCCCGCCATTTAATTATCCTCGACGCCAAACGGGCCGATATCGGCAACACCAATTTCGGTTATGTCAGAGCCGCTTTCGAGATCTTTAAGGCGCATGCGATTACGGTCCATCCCTATTTGGGGCGCGAGGCACTGCTGCCCTTTTTGGAGAAGCGCGCTCACGGAGTTTTTGTGCTTTGTCACACTTCAAACCCGGGCGCGGCCGAGTTTCAAGAATTAAAAATCGAAGGCGAG
Source organism: Bacillota bacterium (assembly GCA_012735315.1). GTDB lineage: Bacteria > Bacillota > UBA4882 > UBA8346 > UBA8346 > JAAYHS01. The sequence goes on from JAAYHS010000076.1 coordinate 3,326, forward strand.
CCTTTGTATAAAATCGTCGCCGCCAAGGTCGCGCGGGAATGGAATGAAAACGGCAATTGCGGTTTGGTGATGGGCGCCACTTATCCGGAACAACTGGCGGAGGTCCGTAAAATAGCCGCGGATCTTCCGTTTTTAATCCCCGGTATCGGGGCGCAGGGCGGGGACTTGGAGCGAACGGTCCTTTGCGGGTTAAACCGCCAAGGCGCCGGGATTTTGATCAATGCTTCCCGGAGCATCATCTACGCTTCTTCCGGTCCGGATTACGCCGCGGCCGCCGCCGGAGAAGCGGCGTCATTGAACGAATCGATTCAAAAGATCATCCGGGAAAGAAATGTTTAAGTTGTGGTCCCTGACCATTTTCCGTTCATTGCCAACGATGGTCGCCGCCGGAAAAACACTTGAAAAATCCTCCGTTTTCGGTAATAATATAAAATATTATTGATATCAAGAAAGAAGGGCTTTATTGAATGCGGGTATTATCGGGAATTCAACCGTCCGGAAATTTGCATCTCGG